>DAIPJA010000004.1:0-25756 GCA_036770525.1 Gudongella sp.
ATAATACGACAGGATACTTCTCCTTAAGGAGTTTGCCGATCTCATCGACCGGATTCATTATACCGGCGGAGGTCTCGTTGTGTGTAACGGTAATTACATCGTATTTGCCGGTAGCCAGTGCCTCGTCGACCATCTCGGGAGTTGTAGGGTAACCTGGCTCTGATTTGAATATGTCAGCCGGAACATTGTTGGTTTTTGCCATCTTATACCATCTGTCTCCAAATGCTCCGACAGAAAATACAGCTGCTCTTTTTCTGGTGAAGGATCTTATAGCACCCTCCATTAGACCGCTGCCCGATGTAGTTGACAATACTATCTGGTTCTCTGTGCGGAAAACTTTCTGCATTTTTTCGGAAATGTCTCTTTGAAGTTTGGATGCGTCCTTAGTTCTGTGTCCAATTTGGGGTGTTGCCATCTTTTGAAGTACATCTTCCCGAACATCAACCGGTCCCGGGATAAATAGCTTCTTGTGCATATTAAAACCTCCTATAAATAGACTTAACACTATTTTACCCAAAAAAGACCTGTGTATCCCTAAAAAGCCTAAAATATAGATGCTTGTCTTTTCCAGGTCATCTTTCTGTGATAATATTATGATTGACAATAATTCAACCAATAGCTTTAAGGATGTGTTTATATGATAAGACTTGTTATTGGAGGGGCGAGAAGCGGTAAGAGTACCTTTGCCGAAAGCCTGTATAATGGAATAGGGGATGTTGTTTATATTGCAACTGCAAAGGCCGAAGATCAGGAGATGGAGGATAGAATCAGGCACCATAGGTCGTCAAGACCAGCCAACTGGAGGACATATGAGGGAACTGACAGCCTCCACGGAGCCATAGGTGATGAAAAACACTATCTCCTGGATTGCATCACTATTCTGACATCAAATATTATGTTTGATTTGACCGGAAAATCAGAATACATAGACGATGCGCTCTCAAGGCAGGTGGAGGATCATGTTGCAGCTGTTATAAACGAGCTTCTGGAAAAGATCATCGAGAGAGACCTTGACCTTGTAATGGTTACAAATGAGGTTGGCATGTCATTAGTGCCTGAGCATCATATTTCCAGGGTATTCAGAGATATACAGGGGAGGATAAACCAAAGGCTTGCAATAAGGGCTGATGAGGTTTATTTGGTATGTGCAGGCATACCAGTGAGGATAAAGTGACAGAAGGAATACTATTAGCCATCCAGTTTTTAACCAGGATACCGGTAAAAAAAGTTATAGAATACAATAACAAAAACCTTAGGATAGCAATCTCAGCTTTTCCCTTGATTGGATTGATCATTGGCTTGATATCCGGGCTTTTGTTCAGGATCCTTGTGGTGTATGATGATCAGGTCGCTGCCGGAGTGTGTATCCTGGCCATGGTAATCTTATCAGGAGGCCTGCACCTTGATGGACTCTCAGATACCCTGGATGGATTCCTGTCCGGAAGGGAAAAGGAGAGGACAATGGAGATTATGAAGGACAGCAGACTTGGAACCTTTGGCGCCTTGGGACTTATTTTGGTTATCCTCTTGAAGTTTGTCTTTCTTAGCGTATTGGGTATTGATGGATGGATCGGGATACCTGTAGCAATGGCAGGTGGCAGGCTATCAGCTGCTTGGATGATATGGAGGTTTCCTCCTGCACGTAAAGAAGGTCTGGGTTCGATGTTCAAGGGATCCCAACCAGATAGGAGTATAATATTAACGTCTCTGCTATTTCTTATTTTGATTGGATCCTTGGGACTTTCGGGCATGATTGCTTTGACAGCTGCAGTCATTTCAGGCCAATTGGTCGGTAAGTGGTCTATGAAAAAGATAAACGGTTTGACCGGAGACGTTTATGGAGCAGGCATCGAGCTCTCTGAGCTCGTAGCATTAGCAATTTTTGGGGGAGTGAACCTATGGATTTAATATTTATAAGGCACGGGCAGTCAGAGGACAATCTGGATAAGAGAATGAGCAGAGATTTTACAGAGCTGACACCGATAGGCATAGAGCAAATAAAACGAACCAGAGAAATGCTTAAGGACTACACCTTTGATACCGTTTACTGCAGCCCTCTCAAAAGAACGGTCCAAACCATGGAGGTACTTGGACTTGAAGGTATGCTGGACGATAGGATAAGGGAAATGAATTGGGGGATATTCACTGGGCATACCTATGAGGAATACAGTATTAAATACCCCATAGAAACAGCTCAATGGAACAAGGATCCATTTAAATACACTATCCCGGGAGGGGAGAGCATATACAAGACCTATGACAGGGTCAAGGATTTTCTGGATGGATTTTCTAAAACCACTGAAAATATTTTGTCGGTCACCCATGAAGGAATAATCAGACTTGCGTGTTCCTGGGTCATCGACGACCCTGAGACATTTTTCAGATTCAGGGCTGAGAATGGCAGCATCACAGTGATATCTGTCGTAGATGGATATAAGTATATACGGCAGCTCAACCATAGATAGGAGAAAGAAAATGGCCTACAGGATATTAAACTGTATCAGCACTCATGAGAGCTTAAATATTGAGGAGGCAAACAGACTGGACTACGGGATCGAGCTCCAGGATTTTGTCGAGCCAAACCTCACCGTAGATGAGAAAAAGAGGCTTATAGCAGTCTATAGCAGAGATCTGTCAAAGCTAAATGGAGCAAAGGCTATACATGGTCCATTTTTGGATCTGAAGCCTTCAAGCCCGGACCTGCTCATAAGGGAAGCCAGCAGGATGAGGTATTCTGAGACATTGGATATAGCTTCATTTCTAAATGTCGACTACGTCATATTCCATAGTCAGATCAATCCTTATTTGAATCTTCCAAGGCTTAGAAAACTTAATGCGAAACAGGCTGCAGAGTACTGGCATGAAGTTCTGAGGCTTACAAAGTATAAAGGAACGATTCTGCTTGAAAATATTTTTGAGGAGACACCTGAAATGCTTGCTGAGCTTCTTGAGGAAATAAGCGATGAAAGAATAAGGGTCAACCTTGACATTGGTCATCTCAGACTGGGGAAGTCGAGCTTAGATGAATGGATAAGCACTCTTGCTGAATGGATATCATACATACACGTCCACGGAAATGATGGCAAATTTGATATACATCAAGCACCTACTGATGAGGATATAGATGAGCTCTTGGGGTCTTTATCAAGGAACGGCATAAAGCCTGTACTGGCACTTGAGTATACGGTTAAGGATATGGAGTCGGAAATAAGAAGGTATGTCAAATAGTTTCTTAAACCAGGGCTTAACAGGGTATAAGACGAATTAGGATAGCAATTAAGTCAAAGGAGGAATATATATGGCTTTAGTAACGTCAACTGAAATGTTCAGAAAAGCTCAGGCAGGAGGGTATGCGATCGGGGCCTTCAATGTAAACAACATGGAAATCATCCAGGGGATAATCGAGGCAGCGAAGGAGGAGAATTCAGCTCTTATTTTACAGGTATCTGCAGGTGCGAGGAAATACGCCAACTCTATTTACCTTAAAAAATTAGTTGAAGCTGCCGTGGAAGATAGCGGTCTCGATATAGTACTCCACTTGGATCATGGTGAGGATTTTGATATAGTAAAAAAATGTATAGACGACGGATTTACCTCAGTCATGATAGACGCTTCCCATCATCCATTCGAGGAGAATGTGAGACTTACACGTGAGGTTGTAGAGTATGCCCATGCAAGGGGCGTAGTCGTAGAGGCTGAACTGGGAAGGCTTGCAGGTGTTGAGGATGCAATAAGCGTAAGCAAGGAGGATGCTACCTATACAGACCCTGACCAGGCTGTTGAGTTTGTTGAAAGAACAGGCATAGATTCACTTGCCATAGCTATAGGAACAAGCCACGGTGCGTATAAATTCAAGGGCGAACCAAAGCTCGATTTCGAGAGACTTGAAATCATTGGGAATAAACTCCCAAATACTCCGCTTGTTCTTCATGGAGCATCGACAGTGCTTCCTGAATTTGTAGCACTGTGCAACAAGTATGGCGGGAATATACCAGGAGCTCAGGGAGTCCCTGAGGACATGTTAAGAAAAGCTGCCAGCATGAGAGTTGCAAAAATAAATATCGACACAGATCTCAGACTTGCAATGACAGCCGCAATAAGACAATTTCTTGCGGAGAATCCTTCGGAGTTTGATCCTAGGAAGTATCTTGGACCTGCAAGAACAGCGATCAAGGGCATGGTAAAGCATAAGATAAAGAACGTACTGGGATCCAGTGGATCAAGTCTATAGGAAGGTGCAGGAGGGGGTTATCCCTCCTCCTTTTTAAGGAGGGAAAGCCATGGAGATCTTTCCGGATATCGACCAGGTACAGCAAATGCTGGAGGAGATTTCAGAGAGTATTCCTGCAGAATTCTTCAAGAAGCTGAACGAAGGAGTAGTATTGCTCCCTCAGCACAGGTATCATCCCAGGAGCAGGGAAAGAAGGCCACTCTATATACTCGGTGAGTACAGAAAAAGCATTACCGGGAGCCATATAAGGATATACTACGGTTCATTCAAAAGGACCATGGAGGGGATGGATCAACAAAAAATCAGGGAGAAGCTTGAGGAAACCCTGCTACATGAATTTACTCACCATCTCGAGACCCTTGCAGGCGAGAGAGGACTGATACTGAAGGATCAGGAGTCAATAAAAAGGTATCTTGAAAAATAATTTTTCGCATTTGAGTACGTTGAGATAATCGTTTTCATCCCTGTTAGTTCAAAAAAGATTGAAAAATGGGTGTTGACAATCAAAAATTACGATGTTATAGTCTTATTCAAGTTGAAAAACAGCTTAGACGGGAAGAGTAAGCATGTGAACACTCTCACAGAGAGCTCTCATTTGGTGAAAGAGAGCAGAGGATAGCAAGCCGAATATGGTCCCTGAGCATGCTTGTCGAAACACCCTATGGTATTTAGGCAGGCACGTGATGCACACGTTACAGTGCCGGAGTATTAAAGGATTTTCCTGCGTACTTTACAAGGCTTGTTTCGCGAGAAACAGGTGAATTAGGGTGGTACCACGATGCTTTCGTCCCTTTGCATTTTGCAAAGTGACGGGAGCTTTTTTTATTGTTTTAAGGAGGGGGAAGCAAAATGATCCAGCTAAAGGACGTCAGCAAAACATTCCTGGTAGGGTCGGGAGATGTTCTGGCCTTGAGAAATGTCAACCTAAATGTTGAAAAGGGTGAGATCAGAGGAATAATTGGTTATTCAGGAGCAGGGAAAAGTACACTGATCAGATGTATCAACCTTCTTGAAAAGCCAACAGAGGGGCAGATACTTTTTAAGGGAGAGGATCTTACTCTATTGCCTGAAAAGGAGCTAAGGCAAAGGAGAAAGAGGATTGGGATGATATTTCAGCATTTCAACCTTATGCCATCCAGAACTGTATATAAAAATATTGAGTATCCCTTAAAGGGTTCAGATCTAAGCAATACACAAAAAAGAGAAAAGATAATGAGTCTACTGGAGTTGGTTGGTCTTAAGGATAAAGAAAATGCCTACCCTTCGCAGCTTAGCGGTGGGCAAAAGCAGAGAGTGGCTATTGCAAGAGCTCTGGCCAATGATCCTGATATGCTTCTCTGTGATGAAGCAACCTCTGCGCTGGATCCAAAGACTACAAAGTCGATACTTAGGCTATTAAGGGAGCTAAAGGAAAAGCTTGGGTTAACGATAATACTTATAACTCATGAGATGGAGGTAATAAAGGAGATATGCGATAAGGTATCAGTAATGGAGGATGGCCGCATAGTTGAGGAGAATGATGTAGTTGGAATATTTTCAAACCCAAAAGCCAGGATAACAACGGATTTTCTTGAAACCACATCTAATCTGCCCCGGCTGGAGGACCTGCTGACAGACGAGGAGGGATTCCTTAAGAATAGAAGCGGTGTACTTGCAAAGGTTCAGTATTTTGGTGAGACTGCAAAGGATGCAATACTATCACAGGCTTCAAGGAAATACAACATAGACATTTCAGTGCTTTATGGAAGCTTCGATATTATAGCGAAAACACCTGTTGGTGAGCTAATAGTCTTATTCAGCGGAGCCGATGATTCGGTAAATAATGGAATGGAATATTTCAGGACCAAGGGTCTTAAAATAGAAATTATAAATCAAAAGGAGAGAAATTAAATGAAAAGAAAAGGATTACTATTAATTTTAGCGTTGGTATTGGCAATAGCAGTTGCCGGATGCTCAGGGAATGCCGCAGAGGTAACCTCTGAGGAAGGCAAGACAATAGTTAAGGTTGGCCTAGTAGGAGAAATGGCTGAAATGTGGGTACCGATCCAGGAAAACCTCGAAGATGACGGAATTCAGATAGAGCTTGTTAAGTTTGCGGATTATACACTTCCTAACCAGGCACTGGCAGACGGAGAAATAGATCTGAATGCATTTCAGCATTATGCGTTCCTGTATAACGAAGTAGAGGCAAAAGGACTTGATCTGGTTCCGATAGGGAATACCATTATCGCACCATTAAATGTTTATTCATCAAAGCTGGAATCCATAAATCAAATCAAGGAAGGAGATAAGATAGCTATTCCCAATGACGTCACAAATGGGGGGAGAGCCCTGAAGGTGCTTGAAAGCGCAGGCCTTATAGAGGTTGATCCTCAAGCAGGATATAATCCATCAGTTGGAGATATCACGGGGAATCCGTTGCAGCTTGAAATAATAGAAGTGGAGGCCTCAAACCTTCCATCACTTCTACCTGACGTGGCAGCTGCAGTTATCAATGGGAATCATGCGCACGATCATGGATTGAAGCCTGCAGAGGACGCAATATACTCACAAAGCATCGAATCCATTGAAAGCGACAATCCATATATAAATATTATCGCAGCAAGAGCGGAAGATGCTGAAAATGAGGTATACTTGAAGGTAGTGGAAGCATACAACCAACCAAACGTTGCAGATGTTATAAATGAGACTTATGACGGTTTATACGTACCGGCCTGGTTTGAGAATTAGGAGGAGATAATAATGAACAAGTTGAGAAGGGTAGGGATACTCGGTGTCGGGAATGTAGGCTCGCATTGCGGCCTTTCACTGGCTTTGCAGGGGGAAGCTGATGAAATAGTATTTGTAGACATTAAGAAGGAAAAGGCTGAGGGAGAAGCTTTGGATTTAAGGGATGCTCTTCCATTCCTTCCGCATAGAGTGAGAGTTTGGGCTGGAAGTATCGAAGACTTTAAGGACAGCGATATTGTAATAGTTGCAGCAGGGCCACTTCCAAGACCGGACCAGGACAGACTTGATACTCTTGGCGAAACTCTGGAAGCCTTTGGAGATACAATTCCTTCAATTGTAAGAGCGGGCTTTGATGGGATCTTTTTATGCATATCAAATCCGGCGGATGTCATAGCCGACTATGTGAGAAAAGCCTCAGGTTTTCCAAAGAACAGGGTATTCAGTACCGGCACGTCGCTGGACAGTGCAAGATTAAAAAGGATCCTTTCTAGAGATACGGGAATAGATGTAAAATCTATATACGCGTTTTCGATGGGTGAGCACGGCGGATCCCAGATGATCCCTTGGTCACAGGTGTCAGTAGGAAATAAGCCAATAAATGAGTTCTTTAAGGAAAGGATTGACTCACCGGGGGCTTTTGACCCCGAGGCCATTCTTGAGGAAACGAGATTTGCCGGTTATAGTGTATTGACTGGAAAGGGATCAACTGAATTTGGCATAAGCAATGCTGCAACGGATATTGTGAGAGCTATCCTCCATGACGAAAAGAGGATACTTCCTGTATCTCCTTTATTGGAGGGAGAGTATGGGGTATTCGGAGTACATGCCAGTGTGCCTGCAGTCATTGGAAAGGATGGAATTGAGGAGATAATCCAGCTGAAACTTAGCGAAAAGGAACTGAAGGCGTTCCACCACTCCTGTGAAGTAATAAAAAAACACATTGACCTTGTAAGTGAGCTTATTAGGGGAGGCAACTGATATGCAGCTATTTCAAACCTTATTTCCAAATCTTGTGGACAAGCTTCCTGAGTTCTATGAAAGCTTCGTGCAGACTCTATTCATGACAGGGTTCTCAGGGATCATATCACTTGTTTTAGGACTATTTATAGGGATCACCCTTACCGTAACTAAAAAAGGAGGCATTCTTGAGAATGCCGTCCTTTCCTCGGTTTTAGATAAAACAGTAAATATATTCAGAACCATACCCTTCATAATCCTGCTGGCGCTTCTGATACCCTTGACAAGGATGATCGCTGGTACTGCCATAGGCACAAAGGGTGCGATAGTACCTTTAATATTTGGGACGGTCCCGTTCTTTGCAAGACAGGTTGAAACTGCCCTCGCAGAGCTGGATAAAGGTCTTATAGAGGCAGCCCTGTCAATGGGGAGCAGTCCAGTCGAAATCATTAAACGTGTGTACCTGAAGGAAAGTCTTCCAGGACTCATCCGAGCAGTAACCATAACTGCAATAAGTCTGATAGGACTTACTGCCATGGCAGGAGCAGTTGGCGGAGGTGGATTAGGCGACTTCGCAATCAGATACGGTCATCAGAGAAACCAGACCGATGTGACTCTGGCAACGGTAATTGTCCTGATTCTATTGGTAAGCTTTCTTCAGAGCTTAAGCAACTGGATAATATCAAAGATCAGCCATTGAGCTCCTTGGTCAGGAGCTCACCGAGGCGTTTAAGTCCATCATCTATTTTTTCGGCATTGTTGGCTGAAAAATTGAGCCTGATGGAATGGATTCCATCTCCATCATCAACACAAAATGCTGAACCGGGAACATAGGACACCTTGTATTCCTCAGCTGCCTTTTTCAAAAGAGTTTTGGTATTGACAGTATCGGGAAGGTCTACCCAGACAAATAGTCCTCCCTCGGGAACAGTATATTTTATTTCCTCAGGGAAATACTTTTTAATACCACCAAGCATTGCATCCAATCTTTCAAGATATAATGGTACCATGCTTTCAAGATGAGCTGGCAGAAGGCCTCTGTCAAGGAAGCCGGAGCATATCGCCTGTGCAAGTATCGGCGTGTTTGTATCAGTTATGCCCTTGGCAAGAATTAGGGCGTCGATGATCTCCTTGCTTCCAACCATTGTTCCAACCCTTAATCCGGGTGCAATAGTCTTGGAAAAGCTATTTGCAAGAACCACATGACCTGTTTTATCAAAGGTCTTGATAGGTGGAACTGAACTCCCCCTGTACCTCAGATCACAATATGGATCATCCTCAAGTACGATCATGTCGTATTCGGAGGCTAGGTCCGCAATCATCTTTCTTCTTTCAACCAAAAGGGTTTTCCCGGATGGGTTCTGGAAGGTTGGTATGGTATATAGCATTTTTGGTTTGTGCAGCTTGATTTTTTCCTCAAGGTCAGAAATAATTATACCTTCGTCGTCCATTTTGACTGAAACAATCTTAGCTTCATATTTCTTGAAAACCGAGATAGTATTTAAATAAGTTGGTGACTCTACAAGAATACAATCACCTGGATCAATGAGGATCTGTGTCAGAAGATCGACCCCTTGAGTAGACCCGGTAGTAACGACTACTTCATCTTCTGAAGCAATAACACCCTTAGGTTTGGCAACATGCTCCAAATAAGCTTTTTTAAGAGGCTGCCACCCATCTGTGGAGCCATATGACAATGATCTTTGTGAGTCATTGGCAAGTACCTCGTCGACTATCTCTCTGATTGCATCAACCGGATAAAGCTCCCTTGCAGGACTTCCCATACTAAATGAAATAACTGAAGGGTCGAGAGAATATCTCAGTATATCAGCTAAATCGTCCCCTGAAAATTTAGTCATTCTATTCGCTAACTTCACCATTTCCATCCCTCCTGATTCTTTATTCCATCTACCATGGACTTGATCCCTGCAATATAAAATGCAATATCAGTAGATATGGTAACACTGTCAAATCCTTGTTCAAGATAACCCATAGCCATTGCAGGATCAGCTGTGAATATAAAGCTTAATTTGTTGCTGTCCTTGCATACCTTTAATATCCTTGCAATAGCTTCCTTGAAAACCGGTTCATTGAATTGGGCAGGTATACCAAGACCCACCGACAGGTCATATGGACCAATAAATATACCGTCTACTCCTTCAAGAGCAGCTATAGCCTCGATGTTATCCAGACATCCCTTTGTTTCACATTGCGGTATCAGCAAAGTCTCTCTATTGCAGGTTTTGAAATATTCCATAACGTTTCTTGAAAAATCCTCGTAACCAAACCCTGCTTTTCTCGCTGTGAAAAATCCTCTTTTACCAACCGGGTAGTATTTAGCCCACTCAACGAGAGATTTAGCTTCTTCGACTGTTTCCACACACGGTACGACCAGTCCCATGGCACCAATATCAAGATTCTTGAGAACTGAAGGTCTTGATACGTCCTTGATTCTGACAAGGGGTACAAGCTCCTTGAGCTCAGCGGCCCTTATAAGGCCCATTGTGCTCTCTACCTCAAAGGGGCCATGCTCCGTATCTATGATTATGTAATCGAGGCCTGTGTACCCAAGCCCTTCAACAGCTGTCTCTCCTCCTACCTCAAAAAAGGTGCCGATGGCTTTACCGCCTGAGACAAGCTTTTCCTTTAAGTTGTTTTTCATTTGATCCCCACCTTTCTTATCAAACAATGTACCTTTTTTTTGCTTAAAAGTCAACCAATTGCTATAGTACAGTATTAAAGGGTATATATGCACATAATGAAACCCATATTTAGGAGGAGTCATAATGATCATAAAAGCTCTTATGGAGAACAGGGGAAAATCTGATGAGTATTTGACAGAGCATGGATTGAGCCTATATATTGAAACAGATACAAGGAAGCTACTTTTCGACACCGGAGAAACTGATAAGTTTCTTTCCAATGCAGAGAAACTAGATGTAGATCTTGCAGATGTGGATATTGTTATAATTTCCCACGGGCATTATGATCATGCCGGGGGTATAGCGTCATTTCTTGAGAAAAATGATAAAGCGAGGATATACATGCAGCGTGAGGCCTTTATACCCCATGCTTCCCATAAGGATGGAGATATCGAGGATGCCGGAGTTGAGCCCTCATTGGAAAATCAGGACAGGATCACAATGGTAGACGAGGATATTTTCTTTGATGATGATTTGATATTGTTTTCGAGGATAAGTGGGGACTATCTTGTGCCTGAGGGAAATTCGCACCTTCTTATGAAGAAGGGAGAGGAATGGCAGGCCGATGACTTCCACCATGAACAGAATCTGATCATTAAGGAAGGGAAGAAGAGGGTACTATTTACCGGATGCTCACATAGAGGCATCGCAAATATATTGAAACAAGCTGCAGAAAACTCAGACCTCCCCATAACTCATGTGATCGGAGGATTCCATCTATACGATTTAAAGCTGGATGATCAAAACGATTTGGAGTTTCTCGACAAGGTAGCCGATGAGCTGGATAAATCAGGAGCCATGCTCTATACAGCCCATTGCACAGGCTATGACCAGTTCAATTGGCTAAAGGGAAAGCTGGGTCAAAAAATCGATTACGTTTCTGCGGGTACAGTACTGGAGATATGATTAAGACTTGTATGGAACAGGGTTTTATTGCTTAAAAGGACTTAAGTCCTATCTTGGGAAAGAATATTTAGGAGCTCTCACGAAGTTAAGCAAATATCTCATTTCATGGAAGACCATTTCCAATCAGAGGTGAAAAACCGAAATAGGTTTTGAAAAAATGTTCTAATATCTGAAAATCATGCAAAAATGGTACTTACATTTCTAAAAAACAATAGTATAATATAGATGTAAACATTAAACAGCTAACATCTAATACCTCTCAATACATCCCCTTGCGGACGGTTCTTCCAGAAGCAGGGGGACTCCCTTTTTTGAGGTATTATTGAACGCTGTTTTTTTGTATCGCTTTACATCGATTTTGAATTATGTTAAAATATTGATAAACCAATAAATCTCCGAGTTTATGAGCCTTCAATTATATGGCTTATAAACCGATAGGGTTCAGCTGGAAACGGCGGGGCCTCCTGATGGAAAGGAGAGTTATGCAGTATTTCCATTGGGAATGCTGCTTTTTGTTTTTGCAGTCATTCCTTTCCTGCGGAGTACAAACAAAACATGAAAGGTGGATGGATTATGACAAAGTTGAAAAAGGTATCTGCTTTATTATTAGTCATTGCTATGCTATTCTCACAGGTTGTATTTGCAGAAGGCGAAGCAGTTGTAGTTATTAATGGTGCAGGGGTAGAAAAAGAGCTTTCATTGACTTTGGATGAGCTTAAGGCAATGCCAGAGGAAGCACAAATCGATGAGGAGTACATATATAACAGCAAATCAGGCGAGAAGACAGTTATAGTTAAAGGTGTAAGTCTTTCATATGTCCTTGAAGAGCTTGCAGGACTTAAGGCAGAAGAGGCTGAAGTTGCTATGGTTGCATCAGATGGTTATCCGATCGATCCCCAAATGCTTTCAGACATAATGACAGAAAGTCTGAAGTATGTTATGGCATATGAAGTAGATGGTTCAGCAATAGATAATGACAAAAATCCCGAAACGGATGAAATAGTAGTTTATAGAAAAGTTAAAGAAGCTGGAGAATTTGGAACAGTATTTAAATTAGTAGCTGAAATTACCGTTGGCGAAGCAATGGATCCAGTGGTAGAAGAGCCTGCCGTCGAAGAACCTGTTGTTGAAGAACCAGTTGCAGTAGTGTTTACAGATATTACTGAAGAATTTAGCTTCGCAAAAACTGCCATAGAAACACTTGCTCAAAAAAGCATTGTGAATGGTAAAGGTAATGATATGTTTGATCCGGCAGGGAGCTTCACAAGAGCCGAGTACTGCAAGGTTGCAGTGTTGTCACTTGGATATGAGCTTGTAGAGTATAAGGGTGGGTTCAGCGATGTCAAGGCAAGCGACTGGTTCGCTCCTTATGTTCAGGCAGCAGTGGATAATGGATTATTTAAAGGATATCCTGATGGCACATTTAAACCAGCACAGCCTATCAATCGACAAGAAGCTGCATTGGTAGCTGCTTCCGCTGCAGTCACGGCTGGTAAGGTTGAACAAGCTAAAGTGAACAAATTCGTGATGGAAAAATCCAATTTTGAGGATAAGCTTTCTGTACCAGAGTGGGCTGCGAATTCTGTAGCATGGCTTGAGGCACAGGGAGTATTCACAGGAGTTGCAGAGGGTCAATTCCAGCCGACTAAAGTAGTCAACAGAGCTGAAGCAGCAGTAATAGTATATAATACCCTGTTCGTCGAGTAGGATTTGAATAAAGAATAGGACGGATCGAGCGAGGGCGAAAGTCTTCGCTCTTTTCATAGCATAGGAGGTGTGATTATGGAAAAAAGGAAGTCAGTCAGAGCTTGGTTATCGATTATCCTGTCACTTATATTATTACTTCAAGGTATCCCAGTGGTTAGAGCAGAAGCAGTTGATCTTCTGATAACTGGCACAGGTATAAATAACCAGGTATCGATAGGTCCTGATGATTGGAGTCGCTATACTATAAAGGAAGCTGTTCTTTCCGGAAATAACAGCTTGAATTTTCATAAGATAACAAAGGTGAAGGGCTATGATCTGTTCGAACTGATTGGTACAGACAACCTGAAGTCAGGAACAGACTGGGAGCTTACCTTTATCTGTTCGGACGGTTTTACCTTCAAGAAGAAAGCAAGCGAGCTAAAGAGTACATACACATACCCAGATTTTACAAATGGGAGTAAGAAATCAGCACCAGCAATGATAGCCAGATATTCAGCAGTACTAGGAGACTACCCTAAGGACAGCTTTTCTCCTCCTGTCAGCTGGAGCGACAGGGCATTGACTGAGAGCGATCTTGATATGGACTTTCCTAAGCTTGTATTCGGTCAGACAGGTATAGATGACATGAATCTATCCAAGTGGGGTAAGCAAGTTGTAAAAATTATAGTTGGCGAGGAAATAGCTACTGAAGTAGGGTCAGCTTCTCCATACAAGCACATCAGCTATCCGGGAGCACCTTATAATATCGATGCGATTTCCGGTGCTACCTTTACAATAGAGGGACCTGCTGTAGAAGGCTACAGAGCAATTTCCTTAAGACAGATAGAAGAGAATACCAAAGAACAGACAGTAGTGGAATATTACGAAAAAACTGACCAGGGTGTATTCCTGAATACATATGAGGGAATAGATGCCGAAAGTCTTTTAGAGAGTTATGTGAAGCTGCGCCCTAATGCGGGAAATATAACATTCAAAAATAAATCAAGGCAGACTATTCTCACAGTACCTATAGAGGATGCAGGAAAATACACCATTGTTTACGGAATCAATGAGGTGCCCTATGTATATCTGGATTCAGATGTAGGTTTCAAGCAGGATAAATTCAATGACAATGGGTGCTTCAAGCTGGTGTATGAGCAGGAAAAAGCCTTTGCCAGGGAATTTTCCAATGTTGCATACATCTACGTTGAGGAAAAGGATGCAAAAAATATATTCGAGCACTCCTATGCTCCATATAACTCTCCAGAATACACAGATTATGAAATAATAATCCATGGAGATGCCTTGGGCAGGGAGAAGAGATATAAGGTATCAGAAATTGAGGCAATGAATGATATAAAGTATACAGGCGAGTACAGTCTCTCAAACAGCGAATATTTCTGGTACTATAACAACTACAAGGGAGTCAGGCTCTGGGACCTTCTTGTAAAGGCAGGTCTTGATCCAAGTATTCCAATTGACACAAAGATAAGGTTCGTTGCTGCAGACAACTACAACTTCGCACCAATGACAATAGGAGAAATCAAGAACGACAAGCCTTATGGCTATTACGAGAAGGACTCATTAGACTTGGGTGATGGCAAGTTTGAAGGGGCAAACGTCAAGCCGGTTAAATCAGGCATGCCGCCATTGGTAGCCTATGGCTTCAATGGATACCCTTTCGTTACAAGGCCTACTGATCCCGGATTCAATCCTGGTTTGGGTAATGATGGCGGGCCACTAAGGATAATATTTGGAAAAACCAGCTATAACGATACCAATGGTTCAAATCAGGTACAATTCCTGAAGGAGATCATAGTTGGAGAAGGAGAAGCTATTGGAACAGGTACGACCGCCCAACAAGAATCGGGTGAAGAGACTGCTTCATCTGTAGATTCTTCTGCAACCTGGAATCACAATCAGGGAGTATATAAAGAGTATCTGGATAAGCCGGTTTTGAGAGTCACTGGATCTCAGGTAAAAGAGCCAATGACCTTTACCCTGAGACAGCTTGAGTCAATGCTGGATTACAGTTTGCGAGATGTTTATACCGGAGATGGCATAAGAGAATTCGAGGGCATAGAGCTCTGGAAGCTTATATCTGATTTTGTACAACTCAAGGACGGAATTGATCAACCATCCATAAGAGTGTTTAGCGGAGCCAATTACAATCAAATACTCCGAAGCAATGATCAGGTCATGAATGGTGTAGTTAACTCATCTGGAAAACTCAAAAAAATAATACTTGCATACGCTGTCGAGGGATATCCTCTGGTTCCAAACGAAGCATCCATGGGATATGCAAATAATAATGCTTATGGACCCATAAGGCTCATAATCGAAGAAAGTAAATCCATGTGGGTCAAATGGGTAGACTGCATTGTCGTAGGGACAGGTGAATATGAACAGCCAAAGGTAGAGGACATTAAAGAGCTTGATTTACCAGAGCTGCCTGAACCAGGCACCAAGAAGGAAGAGATACTGGACTGGATAATCCATAGAAATGATACAGGATTCGAAATGTCTGAAGCCAGTGTAAGATCTATGGAGTACGATAAAGATGGGAACCTCTGGATAGGAACTAACGGGGGTGGATTGTCAGTAAGATCAAGTGAAGGGAAATGGTCTCACGTAACAGAAATAGAGACTATTAATGCAGAAAAGCTTAAGGTCGATACTGTATATGCCATCGTTCAAAGGGAAAATGGAGAGCTGTGGATGACACTGGGAGGACCGAATGACCCAAGGGGTGTTATTGTTAAGGATCCTACCGGCTGGAGAAGTATAAATAAAGAGAATTCAAAGCTGCCGGCCTGCTTTGTACAGGAGCTTGAGCTTGATGGAGATGGCGGAATATATATAGGCACTCAAAACGGTTTGGTTCACATCGATAAATCCGGGGAGTGGAAGACTTATACTCAAGCTGAAGGCTTATTACCATACTCGGTGGATGCAGTTGAGCCTGATGGTAAAGGAGGAGTATGGATTGGATATTATCCGGACACTAAGGGTACAGAGGCTGAGCCCAAGTATTTTGGAGGGTATCAATATCTTGATCCTAATGGCAAGCTGACAACCTATCAGGGCTTTGACCCAGACAATTTTAACCATAATTGGGTGAGAAGCATATCAGTTGACCCTGATGGAGGTACCTGGATAGTTCGTTCAGGGAATGCTCAAGGCTTTGGTCAGGGAGAGGTTGATTATATAATTGGCAATGAAAAGAAGACCTACAAAGCTTCAGAGCTTTACCCAGGGATAGGAGAAGAGAACGACATTAGACTTGTTAAGGCAAGCCCTGATGAAGCTGGTGTCATATATATTGCAACAACAGCAGGCGGAGTAGCAAGGGTCGAGATTGAATCAGCTAAGATAGAAACATTCCTTTATGAAAAGCCATTCCCTACCAAGCAGTGGAATAATGTTTACTACCTTGGATTTGCAGAGGATGGGCTCATTATCGGAACAAACGGAGGTGCTGCGATTTACAAGGAGATGATGCAGTTTGCCGATGTTGAAGGTCACTGGGCTGCTGCTTCAATTTCCAGAATGGCTGAGATGTCATATGTTGAGGGAGATTCCAGAGGATTCAGACCAAACGACAGCATAACAAGAGCTGAGTTTGTGGTACTGCTTACAAGATTTCTTGGACTGGATACAGAAATCAGCATCTCTTCCTTTAAGGATGTATCCATAGACTCATGGTTTGGAAAATCAATTGCAGCGGCAGTTGAAAAAGGGTTAGTAAATGGCTACTCTGATGGAAGCTTCAAACCCTCAGGAAAGATAACCAGGACAGAGATTGCTGCTATCCTTGGAAGGGTCATGGATTCAGAGCTTTCCGAGTCACAAATAAACGGTATTCTTTCAGCATTTAAGGATACAGTTCCAACATGGGCGAAGGCAACAGCCGCAAAAGCAGTCAGAGCAGGAATAATCGATGGCTTCCCAGATGGAAGCTTTGGAGGGACTCAGAACGCAACCAGAGCTCAGACAGCAGTTATGCTTCTGAGATTATTAGGACACCAATAGGTTTGAGTACTGACATCCCCAAGGAGGAAGTAGAATGAATAAAAAGCATGTAATTTTGTTAGTGATCACTTTCTTGCTGCTGTCTGTAGTAGTTTCAGGCTGCAGCAAGAAGGACAGCACAGAAGTTGAAGCACCTGCTGAGCAACAGATAGTTGAGGAGTCCACAGAGGAACCAGCCATAACTGAGGGACCAGTGGAGGGACCCATAGAGGTACCATTGGAGGAGCCTTCTGCTGAGCCTGCAGTTGAGGAACCATTGGAAGAAGAACCAGTTTCAGAGAACCCTGAAGTACCTGATGAACAGCCAGCACCACCGGGAACTCAACCAGCTCCACAGGAAGAGCCGATCCAAATCACTGAAGCACCGGTCGAACAACAGCCAGTTGAACCTGAAAAGCCAAGTGGACCTTCGATTCAACTTATCAATGCTGATGGAGTAACGACATACATGAGCCTCAGTGATATGAAAGGCAGATCAGAGCTGCATTTTTCAGGAAGCTACTATTGGCTGAATAGCTTTGGAAGCACAGGCCATACTGATTTCAAGGGCATTAAATTGTGGTCCTTGCTGGAAAATATGGGCATAGTAGACGCATCCTCATCAAGAGTCAAGATAGTAGCTGCAGATGGGTACAGTATGGATTTTAGTATCTCCCAGATAAAGAGAATGGATTATATCGATGAAACAAATCAGGATGTCAAGCTTCCGATCATAATAGCCTGGGAAGAAAATGGCAGAGCATATGACCCAGCCGACGGAGCACCTTTTAAACTGGTAGTAGGTCAAAAAGAGCCCGGAGATGTAAACAAGCCTCAATGGGTATCAAATATTGAAAAAATCATAGTAGAGTAGGTTTTAAAATGGCTAAATGGAAAAAACCATATATCATATTTCTGGCTGTAACAATTATACTTGCAGCTGCCTTGCTTTTTCTTACGAATACTATTTCTGAGGAAGAGTCAAAGGTTAGGGGCTACTACCCGGAAGCAAAGAAAGTAAAGCTAATAAGAGATCTTTCTGACGAGGAGTTCATTGCTTTGAACATGCCTGCAGTCAGGAGAGGTTACGAGGTAGATGGAGAAATAAAGGCCATAGTCTCAAGCTGTGTTGGATACAATGGTCCTGTCGAGATCCTGGCGGCCTTTGATGGTCCAACTCTAAAAGGCATAGAGGTCATCGAGCACACCGAATCACCTGATTACGCGGAGCATATTGAGAAGGAATGGTTCCTGGAAAGATTTCGGGAGCTTGGGGCAGATAAATATCTGAACCTGGCAGCTTTGGATAAGGAATCCCCGGAGGATATAGTTCAGGTAACAGGAGCAACAGTGAGCTCTCAGGCTGTAGTGAGTGCGGTAAACGCAGCCATTGGTGCATATCAGTACCTGAATAATGGCATAGAAATGGCTGCTGTAGCTGATGTGGTCCCTCAGGAGATGTGGCAGAAGGATGTCAACAGCTTTGCGATCAATTGGGATGGAGGCACTCTCAGGATAGATACAGATGAGATAAAGACATATGAACAGGTTGAAAGAGACGTAGTACTTATAAATACAACCGGAACACATACAGATATGCACGTAAAGGGCCCTACTCTTCAAGCGCTGCTTCAAGCTGAAGGAATGGATCTCTCCAGCTTTGCAGGTATCGGTATAACCGGAAGAGACGGGTACTACACCTTAGTTGACAAGGAAAAGCTTGAATTGAATGAGGTTATCTTAGCCTGGGAGGTAGATGGAAAGCTGGTTAAGGATGAAGAAAAGCCGGTCCGTGTCGCAATTCCCAACGAGTTAGGCCCTTATTGGGTCAAAATGGTGTCAAATATCGACCTGTACGAGGAGATATCACCAAAAAATATCGTTAGGGTCCATATGTTCGATGCTCTTACAAAAGGGATCGAGCCCTATTACTATGAATATTACGGCAGTAAGGATAAGTCCATAGAAGTAGGGAAAATCCTGTCAAGATTCGATGAGTTGGATAAAAAAGGCTTCTTCACCATGGTTGCCAATGACGGTTTGGAAAAGAACGAGACCATATCACTGGTGATCCAACGATACTTTATAAAAATCGAGGGAGAAAATGCTCCTATGAATATTGCTCCCGGATTTAAATTGGGCATGAACGTCAAGCATATGACTCATTTCTCGACTACTAGAGATGCAGTGGTTTTCCCGGAGAAAATGGTAGACTTAGTCAGGACTAAGGCTGCTGGAGATGGGGAAGGAATGCTCCTTGAGGATGTTTTGTTGACAGCAGGAATGAGATGGGATGAAGGAGCCTCATTTTCAGCCATATCATCAGACGGTAGCATCTTCCCTTTGGACTACGCAACGATGCTTCAATGCAGTATAATAGATAATGGAGATACTGTATCACTACACGATGGCGAAAAAATACTAACAAATGACCTGCTGAGGATCGAGATAAAATGAGACGAGATGTTAGAACAAGGCTGCAGCTTATTGCTGCAGCCATTGTAGCTGTCAATTGCATAATATATTTCCTATACATAAATGGGATAATTGAGTTAAGAACCTTTTCAATAGCTGATCTGAACCCTTATGGAGGATGGAGCCATTTGAAGGCAGGCTTTACAGATGTCTCATACAGGTGGCGAGGTATAACCAGAGGGATGGCTTTGACCATAGGGATCACCCTGGCAGCTATTATATCCGGCAGAGTATTTTGCGGATATGTTTGTCCGATCGGGTTGCTTCAGGACGTATCAAACCATCTTGGAAGGAAAATGGGCATCAACAGCATCAAGTCGTCCAAATTGACTAAAGGGTTTGAAAAGACAAAGTATATCGTATTTTTGGCAGTTGTCATTCTTGGCATATTTGGACTTGGAAACCTGCTGACGCCATTGTCTCCCTGGCTTGGATATCTCAATATATTTGCAGGTATGAAGCTCCAAACAGGTCTTATATTATTGGTTTTAGTTTTGCTGCTATCCCTTAAGATCAAGAGACCGTTTTGCAGATTTATGTGTCCACTTGGAGCATACCAGGCACTACTTTCAGCTATAGGACCCACAAGTATTAAAGATTCAGGTAATTGTGACAGCTGTTCATATTGCCTCAGAGATTGCCCTGTAGGGATTGAATCCTTCGATGATGGATCAGCAAGCCCTGAATGCATAGGCTGTATGCGATGTATAGAATCAAATTGCATTAAGGGGAATAACGGATATTCTATTTGGATTTTCAATAGGGCAGCTAAGGGAACAAGCATAGTTATTATTTCTCTGGCAATTCTTATCCTCTCCTATTCAACACTACCCATTATTGGGGCAACACAAAACACTACATCCAGATTGCAAGTGGGGGAGCTCAAGGATGGCAGCTACGTAGGCATTGGTACTGGCTTTGGCGGACCGTTATTGGCTGAGATAGATATCGTTGGAGGAAAAGTAAGCAATATAAGCGTAGTCAGTCATAGAGAAACGACAGGCTACTATGAAGAGGTATTCAGGTTCGTTGGATCAGAAATTGTGGCTACTCAGAGTATAAGCATAGATGCCATAAGCGGAGCGACCGCAACAACCAGGGGGTTCCTGGGTGCGGTTAGAAGCAGCATAAGCCAGGCATCAGCTCTAGATTAAGGGGAGAACTCTATGAAGAAAAAGTACATGATGTTTATTCTTATAGCTTTGATCATAGCTTCAGGAGTTTTCCTTTTGACGAGAGAAAAAGCACCTGAACTGAATATAGTAATAGGTGATAAAACAATAAGTGTTGATTCGGAATACATATATTCCCACTCTGATGTGGAAACATTTCCATCAGTTGTAAGAAGCAGCGGACAGAAGCCTGTTGAGACTGAGTATACAGGGATAGAGTTATCAAAATTATTTCAGGGATTGGGTGTAGAGCCTGGTGAAAAGATAACCTTAAATGCAGAGGACGGATATAGGATAGTGATCTCAAGAGAAGAAATTGATGAGCCCCGCAATGTTTATTTGACCTTTGCAAGAGATGGGGAATACATGTTATCGAGAAGAAAGGGAGGGAATGGTCCATACCAGTTAGTAATAAGGAGAGACCCCTTCAGCCAGCGATGGATCAAGCATATTGATGAAATTATTGCAGTACCTAAAGAAGGGGCTGATAATTGATATGAACTCCAATAAGCATTTTTTCGATAGGTTTACGATATTTGAATTGGTAGCTATAGCAGTGGTTGCAGCACTTGGTGTAGCGACCAAACCAATAGTGGTGCCGCTTGTGCATATAATTACAGGACCACTATTTATACCGGGAGGAGCAATAGCCGGTGGCTTTTATATGCTGTGGATCGTGCTCGGAATAGGCTTTGTAAAAAAAACTTGGACAGGGACTTTGATAGGCTTGGTCCAGGGGTTATTGGTTATCGCAACAGGGGCAATAGGAAGCCATGGGGTAATGAGTCTTTTTTCCTACACACTCCCAGGAGCTGCAGCTGATCTGGTATTTCTATTTTCAAGGAATAAGAGCTATAATCTGATACATTTCATGCTTGGGTGCATGGCAGCTAATATTATAGGAACTATAATATCTAACCTATTATTTTTTAGGCTGCCAGCTGAGATGCTATTGCTGCTGATTTCTGGAGCTGCACTTTCTGGAGCTTTAGGCGGCGTTATAGCATGGAATCTTCTAAAAGCATTGGATAAGCTAGGTCTGAATCTATGAGGAATTGGAATGAGAAAAAAGTCTATTGGAATAATACTATCAATACTTGCAATAATTCTTTCAGGGTGTGAAAACACAGAGCCTGCTTATCAGAATGAGATGGGCATAGGTTTGTTCACTCATGAAGAGAATATCCTTCTTAACTGGTACCCAAATGGGATAGAGATAGAAGACGCTATTGGCACTGAAAGGCTCTATGAGGGATTCTTACTATTTCAGTCAGGTAAGAGAGAGAGCTTTAGTGAGCTACCAAATCTGACAAGTAGAAATAACAAGGTATATACAGAAAATGGATATGTCAAGGAGCCGCTTGCCGGCATATATTTGGGAGAGGAAATGGGATCCATTACCAGGTTATATAATGATGTTGTAAAATCCCTTGATGATGATATTCCTGTTCTTGTTTTTCTTATCGATGGTTTCTCACATGATCAATTCAGTAATATTATGAAAACAAGCCAGCTGCAATTTTTGGAGGAGTATTACGAAGATAAGGTAATCAGTGTATTTACACCGGTAACTAATGCTGGCTTTGCAGCAATGATAACAGGAAAGACACCCGATGAAAATGGAGTCCATGACAGAAGCTACAGGGACATGGAGACAGAAAGTATATTTGGTTATGCAGATTCCATGGGGAAGCGATCACTGTTGCTGGAAGGAGAAATAAAGATACTGAATACTGAGATAGAGCCTGTTCTGCATGTGGATGTTGATAAGGATGAAGACACTGATGACGAGATGTTTCTAACAGCACTTGATGCTGTGAGCAATGGCTATGATTTGATCTTTATCCATTTTCATGGGGTAGATGACAGAGGACATAAATATGGTCCACTATCCAAGGAGACCCTGGACTACATAAAAACAGTAGACGGTTGGATCACGGAGATGTCAGAGGTATGGGTGGGCAACATTTATGCGACTGCTGACCATGGCATGCATTCTACAGACGAGGGTGGCGACCATGGAGAATGTAGATATGAGGATATGATAGTTCCATATTTTTCGAGGGAGAAATAATATGAATAAAACCAGTAAAGCAGCAATTTTCATCTTAATCCTTTTAGTAGTTGTTTTTCTTGCTGCATTATCGATGAATAAATCAGAAATCGAGTCCCGAAGAATACTCCTTGAGAGCTCAACTATAGAGGTAATATCAGAAGATCAAAGCGATATGGTCGGTCTAGAGGTTCTTCAATACTTGGGTCTTGAGGACTTCGAAGCAGTACTTGATACTTCATCTACAGAAGCTTCTTTACTTGATTATTCAGGCGTTCAATTGGTCAAGCTATTAGTGAGCCTGGGCTATGAAATAAATGAAAAGGATATTATTACCGCTACAGGAGCTGACGGTTTTTCCGTTGCATATTCCGGCGAGGAAGTCCTAGAGGATGGCAACATCTACATAGCAGTTACGGAGGAAGGAAATTATCTAGGTGGAATTGAAGATGGCGGAAGTGGTCCATACGAAATAATAGTTATCAGCGATTCCTTTAGCAATAGGAGATGTAAATGGGTCACTGGGATCGAGGTGGTCAAATGAAGGCAATAGAAATATCCAAGCTTTCCTTCAGATACAAAGGCTCAGAGAAGCCAGTATTCAAAGATATCGACCTTGATGTGGAGGAAGGTAGTATAACTGCAGTCGTTGGAAAGAGCGGGTGCGGTAAAAGTACGCTCCTTCGTTGTATTGCTGGATTGTGTCCAAGGGTATATCAAGGTGAGTTGGAAGGAACTATCTCAATTTTTGGTGAGAGCATAGCAGGTATATCACATGTCAGTCTGTCGACGATAGTTGGCATAGTATTTCAGAACCCAGCCACTCAGCTATTTTCACCAACCATTGAGGATGAGCTAGCATTTGGCCCCGAGAACCTGTGCATTCCGAGAGAAGAAATTAGCTATAGAATGAACGATGTTTTAAGGATCATTGGATTAGAGAAACACAGGAATCTTAATCCAGCTAATCTTTCAGGAGGCCAGCAGCAGCTTGTTGCGATCGGATCTGTATTGACGATGAAGCCTAGGATATTGTTGTGTGATGAGATATTGTCCTGGCTTGACATTGAGGGAAGAAAAGCTGTAAAAGATCTGCTAATTGAGTTAAGAAACCAGGGAACAACTATATTATTGGCGGATCATAGAGACGAAAGAGCTGATATTGCAGACAAAATAGTTAGATTGTAAAGGCTGAGATCATGAAACCATTTATTGCGTTTGAAAGCGTTGATTTTAAATATAGAAGGAGCACTAATATCTTCCAAGGGTTGGATCTATCTATAAACAATAATGAGATAACAGCTATTACAGGAAACAACGGTTCTGGAAAGACAACCCTATCAAAGCTTGCCGCTGGGATGCTGCATCCTCAAAAGGGCAGGATAATCATCGACGGCGAGGATATTATTGAAATGTCACTGGGGGAACTGGGGACTAAGCTCGGATATGTGTTTCAGGCTGTCGAGAGGCAGCTGTTCGGTATGACAGCATTAGATGAGCTGATC
The DNA here is from genome assembly GCA_036770525.1 of Gudongella sp. Lineage (GTDB taxonomy): Bacteria > Bacillota > Clostridia > Tissierellales > Tissierellaceae > Gudongella. Next base: position 24,429 of record DAIPJA010000004.1, read on the forward strand.
TTTGTTAACAGGCTGAAAGGAGTAGAGGAGTCAGAGACATATGCAAAGGCAAATGAACTGCTGGATGCTTTCGATCTTATAGATCTTAAAGATAGACATCCCTCCATCTTAAGCTACGGAGAAAAAAGACGTCTTGCAATAGCTGCAGCACTAATGTCTGATATAAGATTCCTGATACTTGATGAACCTACGTCATTTCTTGATCCAGAAAGGGTAGAGAGTCTATCCTTAACACTTGATTCCTTAAAGGCCAAAGGGGTTGGGATGCTTATTATAAGTCACGATGATGACTTTATTGATCGACATGCTGATAGGATAATAAGAATAGCGGACGGGGGGATAGAAGATGATTACAGACCTTAAACTGGACCCCAGAACCAAGCTTTTTACAGCATTGATCTTTTCTACCCTTGCCATTATTTACTCTGATCTAAGGATCCTTATTATCGTCCTAATAATAACATTGATATCAGCAATATCTATCAATAAAGAAATCACATTCCTGTTGTCAAGGCTTAAAGGACTATTTATACTCGTAGCAGGGATAGCAGTTTTACAAAGCTTATTGACAAGCTCAGGAAATCCTTTGCTAAAGATTGGTGATTTAGTCGTTCTGACCGATTTCGGGGTATCACGAGGACTTGAGTTTCTAATGCGAATGGGGATCATAGCGTCCTCATCTATGATTTTGGTGTCATCAAGCAGCAGAGAGATGATACAGGGAATGATCAAGCTAAGGATCCCATATGAGATCGCCTTCATGGTTTCTGTAGGAGTGAGATTTTTCCCAGTGTTTCGTGAGGAGCTTATTGATATGACAAATGCGATACAGCTTAGGGGACTGGACCTTAAGAAAATCGGGATAGGGAAAAAGCTTAAGGCTTATACATATTTGCTCATGCCTATTACAGTCAACTCCCTTCTCAAAGCAAAGGAGCTGTCAATTGCCATGGAGGCGAGGGCATTCAGGGCATATCCCACAAGAACCAGTTGGGTTGACCTAAGATTTTCTATGATTGATTATATTGTATTATCTTTGGCAGTAGTAATTGTATTTTTGATAGCAATATTGGGATTTTATAAATACTTGTGATGAGAGGTGAGCTCTGTGAAGGTATTATCTGTTATAGGAATAAGCCAGTCTGGGAAAACGACGACAATTGAGAACATAATAAGAGAGCTGACAAGAAGAGGAAGAACTGTTGGGACTATCAAGGAGATACATTTTCATGACTTCAAGATGGACATGGATGGTACTAATACACACAGACATAGGCAGGCAGGTGCCTCATTGGTCACAGCACGTGGAGATAATGAAACTGACGTTA
>DAIPJA010000171.1:0-4354 GCA_036770525.1 Gudongella sp.
TGTATCTTGTTGTTCTTTTCAGCTGCTTTATCAAGTGCCTTTACTGTCTCAAGCTCGGAGTTAAGGGAGTAATCTGCGTACCTTACCAGCTCCTCCGCCTCTGATATCATTGGAAGTCTAAGCATTATTTTAGGAAGCGGGAAATCCTTCATCCTCTTAAGGTTTTGAAGCCTTGAGTCTGCCAGAAAGTCGACTCCGCCATCAATATATGCCTTTACCAGCTCAGGCTGTGCACAGAATACCTTCGTAACCCCTGCCACAGTGACGCCCCTTGACTTGGCTAGGTTAGTTATTTTTCTTACATTGTTCTCAACTTTTTTAGTATCTACTACTATTCTTGGATAAGCCATCCTGACCTCCTATCTCAAACCCATGCTTTTTAGCATAAGGTCAAGGGCTATCTCAGGGTATTTCTTGCTCATTACACCCAGAGATGCCATGATATAGTGATTATCTATCAAAATTTCAGCCTCTGTATTGGGCAACAGATCTGTTCCGTTGTTTGAATGAGGGATGTTCTTAAGGATATCAAGTCTTCCTGGCAGTCTTGTCAGAGCTCCACCTGTTCCTACGATATATTTTACTCCGGTGAGATCCTTGCCTTCAGCTATGGTCTTCTTGCCGCTTGGTCCATAGAGATGCTTAAGCCTTCCACCGTGTCTTTTCATTGCAGTGATGGTAGCATGCTCAGTCAGAACCTCCACAAAACGCTTTTCAAGCTCTGATACAGGAATCGGTTTATGGTGCTCAATAAGATTTCGGAGAGCAGGTTCATCAAGCTCCAGTTCCTTCATCAGAACGTCTTCGCCTACCATAGCTACTATGTTCCTCATATTAACATAGACGCCAAGATCACCCTCTACAGTCCTCTTTGCCTTTGGCTCAGGGCTAAGGATGATCCTTGAGATCTCTTCGCTGTCCTCCGTTACTGAATGGACATCTGTCGTAGCTCCACCTACATCTATGGTTACAAGGTCGCCAATCTCATTGTATAAAAGCTGACTAGCCTCCATAACTGCTCCCGGTGTTGGCATTATATTGCCTGTCACAAGCTCTCTTATATGCTCCATCCCAGGTGCATGTATGATGTGTCTTTCAAATACATCCTGGATCACCCTTCTTGTCGGCTCGATATTCAGCTCATCGATCTTTGGATAAACGTTCTCTACAAGGTAAAGCTCATCACCCGATTCCTCGAAAATATCCTTTACATCCTCCTGATTCTCTATGTTTCCTGCATATATCACAGGAATGCCAAGCTTAAGCTCTGCTATCAGCTCACTATTGTGGAGAGCAGTTTCCCTTTCGCCGTAGTCTACACCTCCGGCAATGAGTATAATATTGGGATTGATTTCCTTTATTTTACGAAGGTCTGACTTCCTGAGCTTTCCGGCTGTTACAAACTTGATGTTTGCACCTGCACCAAGAGCTGCTTCCTTTGCCGCTCTCACTGTCATGTCATAAACAAGACCGTGTACAGTCATCCTAAGACCACCCGCAGCAGAACTGGTGGCTATAAGCTCACCATACTCCACAGAGTCAACTTTCAGATTTTTGCATAGATCGTCAATAGCTTCCTTAAGTCCAATATTTACATCCCCCTGAAGGACAGAGGTTGCCCCCTGCCCTTGTCCGAGGAATTCCGGATTTGTGGATATATTATGAAAGGCGTTTACTACAGTTGTTGTGCTGCCTACCTCGGCAACGAGAAGATCAATCTTCATTGGTCATTTCACGTCTCTTCTTCACCAGGAATGTGGCTACATGCGAGCCCTTGGTGCCTCTTCCGAAGCCGGCATCCATTCCATGAGCAACTGCAAGCTCATTGGATACCTGAGTTCCTCCGGAGATAAACATCATTTTGTCTCTTACGCCCTTCTCTATTGCGTAGTCATGAAGCTTCTGCATGTTCTTGTAGTGGATGTCGTCATGGGAGATGATCGTTGAAGTCAATACAGCATCAGCATTCATCTCTATGGCAGCATCTACAAGCTTCTCAACTGCTACTGAGGTCCCTAGTATATGACACTCTATGCCATATTTCTCGATCCCACCGTGTTTGATATCAATGATTTCCCTTATACCTACTGAGTGCTCATCCTCTCCGACGGTAGCTGCCACTACCTTCATCGGCTTTGCAGCTATGTCCTTTCTGAGCTCATCCTCAGACAGCTCCTCAGGCTTGGGAGGAATTACAAGGGTAGTGGTATCGATGGTCATATTAAGTCTTCCCTTGATCTCTACTCTGGTTCCCTCTGACTCCTGCATGATCTCCTTGTGGATGACCTCACAGTCGGTAAGATTCATCTTTTTAGCAAATTCAAGAGCTGCAAATTCTGCTGTTCTTATGTCAGCAGGAAGGAACATTGTAAGGTGAACTATCCCGTCTCCCCTCCACTCCATTTCCGGCTTGATCTTTGTAGTTCCAACTAGCTCCTTGACCTCTTCAAGTCTTACGTTTACGTTATCTGTCTCATCAAGCTCGTCGATATAGATTATCTTTGAAGGATCCTCGAAGGTTCCGCCACCGATAAGCTTTGAAGGCTCAGGAACAAATTCCTCTCCGTACTGGGCAACATTATTGTATCCGAAATGTGCAGTAACAGGTGCCATATAATCAGTATCTCTTTCGAACACTGTCCCTGCTCCAACTCCAGCATCGATCTTTCTTACAATACCATCGCCATTTCTCTCTGGGTATTGACCGGAGTCAACGAAAAATCCTGCCTGTACCGCTTCGAAGTAACCACCTATTTCAAGCATCTCTTCCATAAAGAGAACTGCTCTTTCCTTAAGCTCTCTAACCTTGCCGCCAAGCTCCTTGCTGTCCTTCTTAAGCTCCAGCATCGACATCAAACCGTCCATACCGTTGAAGGCTTGCTTAGCAGTATCTATAGCTTCAATGTTGTATATATGCCATGGCACGTTTCTACCTTCGTCAGGAGTTATGGTAGACTGAATATCAGCTGAAGTCAGTTGTGATATCAAAAGATTCAGGACATGGGTAACAGTTGCTTCTCTTGTGGAGGATTCCATGTACTTGGTATTCATCTGAGCTCTCATTCTGTATTCTCTAAACAGATCTCTCAATGCTACTGCATATGGGAGGTCAAGTCTCATGCTTGGAGCTGGCGGAGCTGTTGGAGGTACTGTTGACAGGCAAATATTGCCCTTCTTCATACCAACCTTTACTGAGAATATGGAGTTGATTGCATGCTGAACCATGAGCTCAGGCATTACCTTCCAAGCTTCTCTTGCAGTTGCGTTTGCATTGTGAGCTCCGTCGATCTGAGCAATATCTGCCCAGGTCATTACCTTTTTAGCCTCAGCAGCGTCCACGAAGGAACGGATCATGTTTATGTTTCTGTAAAGAACGTTGTATTGTGGGTCCTGATGAGCTCCGTTTACGCCTTCCTCAGCAAACATTACAGCGATCTCCGGACCAGCTACTCCCGATACATATGAGTGGTAGTTTATAGGTCTTCCTACTTCTTCCTCGATAAGGTCAAGAGCCTTTCTCTGAGCCCTTACCTGCTTTCTGCTTATGGGAATGCCGCCTACTCCCTGAGGAGTTCCCTCAATAAGGCTTTCAAAGTGTGACTGGCCAGCAGTACGAATAACCATAATGTGGTCAGCCCCGTGCCATGCAGCCATTCTCATTCTTCTGATATCATCCTCAAACCTTCCTGATGCGATCTCTGTAGTGATTACGGGCTGAGGTTGTGGGTCTATGGAGTCAAAGTATTTTGCTGCCGGGAGCGGTTGGCTTTGCTTCAGGGTCTCTGATGAATCGTAGTATTCAAATTTCCCGATTTGCCTCTTTTCACCTACGCCCTCTCTCCAGTGCCAGCCTCTTCTCTTAGGCCTGTAGCTTTCCAGGTCCTTTAATAGCTCTTTTATGTCCAATTTTTGATTAGGTTTCAATTCCATTATTTCGCACCTCCGTTGAACAGTGGTTTGACCTCATCCCAGGAAGCTCCGTCAACCAGCATAAGACCTGCTTCTCTGATACCGATGTTCTTTGTCTTGGCAAGCTTATAGACGATGTGTCCTGCACCCTTGCCAATAAGTCCTCTGTCTATTGCATTGTCAACAATACCCTTTGCCTCTACGCTTGAAAAGCCCATTCTAAGAAGCACGCTTCTCTCGATGGATGGACTGGTATTCTTATATCCCAGCTCTATTATCGGATCTACAAGCTTTTCAGCCAACTCCCAAAACCTTGCCTCCAGCTGTTCGTCAGAGAGATCGGCAAGATGTTTTCTCCTATCCTGAAAATCGTCTGCTCTTTTCATTATTTCGCCTCCATTTCAACTTCGATACCCAATTCAGTTAATGCAGCTCTTACAAATTC
>DAIPJA010000172.1:0-4332 GCA_036770525.1 Gudongella sp.
AACAGACTTTCCGAACTGGCTATTGAAACGATTTATAAAATGCTCAATATAAAGGGGGATATCCTCTTTTCTCTCTCTTAAGGGAAGTAGCCTTAATGTCATGACTCCCAGTCTGAAAAATAGATCCTCCCTCAAAAAGCCCCTCTCCATCGCTGTCATAGGGTCCATATTCATGGCAGCTACAACTCTGACATCAACCTGCTTATCTTTTGTATCGCCGACTCTTCTGACCCGGCCGTCCTGAAGCACTCTTAAGAGCTTTGCCTGAAGGTTTTTGGGCATGCTGTTCAGCTCATCAAGGAATAATGTTCCTCCATCTGCCTCCTCGAATAATCCAGATCTATCGATCGAACCTGTGAAGGCACCTTTGACCGATCCAAAAAGTATCGTTTCAAAAAGGCTCTCGGGTAATGCCGCACAATTCTGGGCCACAAATGGCTTCCCTGCCCTGTCACTACCGTTGTGTATCGCCTGGATAAAAAGCTCTTTGCCGGTTCCGGTCTCACCATATACAATAGCTGATGACCTTGACTCAGCTATACTTCTTGCTTTAATTATATTAAGCTTCATTTCAGGATTGGTTGTGAGGATATCCTCAAAGCTGTATAAATTTGAAGTTCCTCTCTCAGCCCTGTATCTCAAAGTTTTTGGAGACGTTGATTCATTAAATTTCGTGACATCCTTTGAAAGCTCTACCACACCAAGTATTTGACCATTTCTGATAATTGGGATCGTAAGGTTAGTTGTAGTGATCGCTCTGCCCGTAAAGTCGGTAAATCTTTGCCTTTCCATATAAACAGGCTTACCCGTCTCAAGACTTCTTACAGTTGAGCTTTCCTTAGGATCGATATTTGGGTATACCTCAAGAAAATTCTTGTTCAAAACAGACTCAAGAACATCATCACAACCATCACTGTCGAATCTCGGATTGTATCTGACTGAATAAACTATTTTACCATTTCTGTCAACTATCATAATAGCGTCGACATAATCCAGACTGATGCTGCCTTCCTTCACCATGTCACCCCCTCTCCCTAATATTAGCACAATTTCTCGACCATCGACAATATTTGTGACAACCAAATCATTTTCCCATTCCATAACTGATATAATTCCAAAATTTGGGTAAATAGGAATGGAATTAATCAAATCAGTCATATAAAAACGTCTGAAAGGGGTCCATACCATGAATATTATTAAGAAAAAATCCTTCAGGATCTTTGGATTGCTTGCTGTCGCTGCTATGGCAGCCTTCTATATTTTTGGAAGAGGAGGAGGCGGAGTCGAGGTCAAAGCAATGACTGCATCAAAATCTGACATCACAAGGACTGTATCCATGTCGGGTACTGTAGAGCCTGTATCAAGCGAGATCATATCCGTTCAGCAGGGCTTAAAGGTGCTTAAGGTACATGTAAAGGAAAATGAAGAGGTCGAACCTGGTCAGATAATAGCAGAGCTTGATTCTACTGACTTAAGGCTTTCGTTGGAGAAGACATCCTTATCGCTTGAGCAAGTCGAGGATGAGCTTGGAACACTTAAAAACACCTCCATATCCAGTGATCAGGCTATACTTAAAAATACCCTGGACAGAGCAAAGGAGGATTACAATAAAGCTGTAGCAGACGCATCAAAGGGTGCCCAGGATCTTGCAGCGTACAAGACACTCTTAGAAGAAGGAGCGATCAGTAAAGCAGAGTACGACAACAGGGCATCAGCCCAAATGTCCCTTGAAGCTTATAGAAATACCGCATTGTTGAACTATGAGGATGCTACTCTCCGGTACTCTCAATTCGTTAACAGTTCATCTGACGGAGTCCAGGGTCTCGACAGACAAAGACAATCCATACTTCTGGACATGGAGTTGCTTCAGAATTCTATCAACGACACGATCATAAAATCCAATATTTCAGGCAGGTTGGTTGATCTTCCTCTTGACGAGGGCAAAGCGGTTCCAGCAGGGGCTGAGGTCATCATACATGGCAGTGAAGGCCTTGAATTCGTTGCATTTGTGACCCAGGAGGAATCTTTGTTGATAGCTGAAGACCAAAAAGCCATTGTTCAGGTTCCAGGTTCAGGAAGATCCTACGAGGGCAGAGTATCCTTTGTTGGAAAACTTGCCAAGGTGGAGCCATCCAGCGGGAGCAGGACACCTAGGGTCGAGGTAAGGATACTACTTGGAGACGCAGATGATAAAATTATTCCTGGCTTTGATGCAGATGCCGTGGTTTCAACGGATTCAAAAGCAGGAGTGCTTTCAGTTAAAACCGAGGCTGTCAGGTATGATGAGTCGAGCTCAGCCTTCGTTTATGTAGTTAAAGCTGGCAAGGCTGTAAAAACTGCTGTTGAGCTTGGAATATCCGACGGATATACAGTAGAAATTAAGTCAGGGCTAAACGAGAACGATCAGATCATCCTTAATCCTCAAATGGAAATATCTGACGGTACTGAAGTAAGTATTTTAGAATGAGGTGACAGAAATGAACCGACATTATTTCAGCTTCATGGAGCTTTTTGAAAAAAAGGATAAGGATGCCTGTGTTCAATTTGCTGTCAAAAGCCTTTCTGATGGTTTGTTTACACTTCCTGAGCTATATGAGGAAATACTAACCCCTGCCCTATTTACAATAGATGAATGTCAGGATGAGGATAAAGGCTGTATCTGGGATGAGCATGTAAAGACTGGTATAGTAAAGACCATAATAGAATCAATATATCCTTATGTAATAGAGTTAAAGAATAGCCAGGAACCGCTTGGAATAAAGGTACTTCTTGCATGCCCGGAGCGAGAGCTTCACGATGTTGGGCTCAGAATGATGGCGGATATGTTTGCCATTGAGGGGTATGAGATAATCTTCGTGGGTGCCAACACTCCAAGGGATCAGGTATCCATTGCAATCCATATTGAAAAGCCAAAATACGTCGCCATAAGTGTCACTGACCATTATCACCTCTCAGAGGCCAAAAAGCTTATTGAGGAGATCCGGAACGATCATGGAGATGGCATTGAAGTGATACTTGGCGGCAGAGCCATAAAAAATAATATGGAGCTTTTCAGCGCACTAGGTGGAGATCGGTTTATGGACAGCTACTCAGATATAAAAAGTCTCAGGGAGGGTGACGCCTCATGAAACTTGCTTTTTCAATCGCCTTAAGATTTTTACGTTCCGGCAGAGGTCAAACCGCACTTATTGCAGTTGGTATAGCTGTTGGTGTTTCTGTTCAGATTTTTATAGGTTTACTCATCCAGGGTCTTCAGATAGACCTTGTAGATACGACAATCGGCAGTTCATCTCAAATCACTATAACCTCGACCAATGAGGAAAAACTTATAAAGGACTGGGAAAGGACCGTCTACGAGGCTAAGCTTTTTGAGCCGGAGATAATAAATGTTTCACCAGCAGTGGATGGACCTGCAAGCATTGATTATGAAACCGACATCGATCCGGTTGTTATAAGAGGCTTCAATCTATTCGACTCAGATCCTATCTACGGTTTCACTGATGGATTGTATGAGGGTTCTCTCCCCACCCTAAGGGATGAAGCAATCATTGGAAGGGAGCTTGCCGTAAAAACAGGTACAAAAACCGGCGACAGGATAACACTGCTGACCCCGGACGGTGGATTCACAAGACTAACAGTAACAGGTCTTTTTGACCTTGGGGTGTCTTCGCTAAACGAAAGCTGGGTCGTCACTTCACTGGATACAGCCCAAGGGATACTTGGAACAGATAACAGCGTCACATCGGTCGAGATGCAGGTCTCTGAGGTATTTGACGCAGATATTCTTGCAGAGAAACTTGAATATTCCATATCGGGCAAGGACCTTAGAATTGACAACTGGAAGGACCAGAATGCATCGCTTTTAAGCGGTCTCAACGGTCAAAGCGTTTCAAGCTATATGATCCAGGTCTTCGTCCTTGTGGCAGTGCTATTAGGTATTTCAAGCGTACTGGCTATTTCAGTAGTACAGAGATCAAAGCAGCTGGGAATACTGAAGGCAATGGGCATACAAGACAGCGACGCAAGCCTGATATTTGTGTTCCAGGGCCTGATGCTTGGTCTATTGGGCGCAGTACTGGGTATTGCACTCGGCTTCGGTCTTTTGTGGTCCTTTACAAAGTTTGCTTTAAATCCTGACGGAACCCCGGTCATCCCAATATATGTAAATTATGGCTTCATAGCCTTATCAGGATTATTTGCAGTGATTTCCGCAATGATCGCTTCACTTATTCCAGCGAGACTTTCATCAAGGCTTAATCCGATCGAGGTGATCAAGAATGGCTAATATAATTCAGTTAGAGGAAATAAATAAGATATACGGAGAAAAGATAA
>DAIPJA010000173.1:0-4323 GCA_036770525.1 Gudongella sp.
CTCGTTACGGGTTTACTGAAGCTGAAACATGTGGAAAGAGTGACAGAGGTCCTTCTGGGGCATTTGTCGTTTTTATTCGTTCCCTCAATAGTAGGGGTTATGACGGTAGCATATCTATTTAAGGGAAATGTGATCAAAATTTTTATAATTGTATTTCTCAGCCTCATAGTTGTAATGGTGACCTCGGGAAGAACAGTACAATGGATGCTCCAAAGAAAAAACAGAAAAAGAGGTGACCAGCTATGATCCAATACCTGGATACGCCCGTTTTTGGAGTTGGGGTATCGATACTTGCATATTCAATAGGTTTGATGGTGGCAAATAGGACGCGACTGGCGATAATGAATCCTTTGCTTTTGGCTATGGTAGTAGTGATCTCTATCCTAACGCTCTTGGGTGTGGATTATCAAACCTACAACAAAGGCGGTGCAATGATAACATTCTTCCTTGGACCTGCCACTGTTGTTCTTGCCGTACCTCTTTACAGACAATGGGAGCTGTTGAAGAGCAACCTTATGCCTATTCTTACAGGGATTGCAGTTGGCTCTATAGCAGGCGTTGCATCAATTATTATACTTGGAAGGCTGCTGGATCTTGATGCTGTCCTTATCGCCTCGATGGTTCCAAAATCTACAACTACACCTATTGCCATAGAGATTTCCGCTGTACTAGGGGGAAATCCGTCGCTAACTGCCACTTTTGTTTCCATTACAGGAATTACAGGCTTTATAGCCGGAGTCAGGATAATCGATGCCTTTGGTATTAGAAATCCAATTGCAAAGGGTATAGCCATGGGAACGGCATCCCACGCAGTCGGCACTGCAAAGGCAATGGAGATAGGAGAGGTTGAGGGAGCGATGAGCTCATTGTCGATAGGGGTAGCGGGAATAATAACAGTTTTTCTGATACCGGTTATTATGTGGTTTCTCTAACTGAAGGAGGTATTCAAATGAAGGATATTTACCTCGCCGGAGGATGCTTTTGGGGTGTTCAGGAGTATTTTTCCAGGATAGATGGTGTTGTTTATACTGAGGTTGGATACGCAAATGGAAAGACGAAGGAGCCTGACTACAGATCAGTATGCACAGGTATCACAGGACATGCAGAGACTGTATTTGTCAGGTATGATGAGGAAAAAGTGGGATTGAAATATCTTCTTGAAAAATTCTTTAGAATTATCGATCCGACACTCATGAACAGGCAGGGCAATGACATAGGAACTCAGTACAGGACAGGCATATATTATGTCGATGAAGAGGACACAATTGTTGCCAAGGCTGCGATGGACGAGGTTCAAAAGGAGTATAAAACCCCTTTGGCAACGGAACTAATGCCATTGTCTTATTATTATCCTGCTGAGGATTATCATCAGGATTATCTAAAGAAAAACCCGTTTGGCTATTGCCATATAAATCTAAATGCATAGGAGGGACCATTTTGTTCAAACTGGATCCAATCAAAAACATGAATGAAGAGGAAAGACTGAAGTACATGTTAATGCTGCTGAAGGGTCAATTAAGCTCAGAGAATGACGAGCTTGCAAATCTATCGAATGCATCTGCAATAATAGATGCATGTGTTGACGATCTTAACTGGTCGGGATTCTATCTTATGAGAGGCGGGCAGCTTGTACTTGGGCCATTCCAGGGATTACCGGCATGTAACAGGATCGATCTTGGGAAAGGAGTATGTGGGACTGCAGCTGAAAAGAGAGAAACACAGCTTGTGCCGGATGTTCACCTTTTTCCAGGGCATATAGCCTGCGATTCCGCGTCAAATTCTGAATTGGTGGTACCTATTGTCAAGGACGGTACCGTATTTGGAGTGCTTGATATGGACAGCCCCAAAAAAGAGAGATTTACGAAGCTTCATGCGGACTATTTTGAGAAATTTGTTGAGCAGCTGAACCTTTATATCGACTGGACAAAGGTCTGTTTCTAATTTTGCATCGTGGGGTGTGGCATTGAATAAATTTGAACTGCTGGACAAGACAATCAAAGATTCAGAAAAAAAGGTTGATCAACTGCTGGAAAGCAAAGCTTTTTTTGAAGCAGAATCCCTGGTAAAGGGGGACGGCCTCAAATCAATATTGTATTTTTGCGACAATATTATGGCTATGACTCATTTGTTGGATTCAGGTATGGAGGGTAAGATCGATTTGGTGTATATCGATCCGCCCTTTAATACTCAGTCCAGCTATAATAAGAAGCTCAGACTGAAAAGCAGATCCCACTCTCTGGATATTTCCAGCGAAACCTACAATGACAATTGGAGGAACCTTGGAGATTACCTCCAGATGATGACTATAAGGCTTATGCTTATTCACAGGCTTCTATCGGAGAAAGGGACTCTATATCTTCATGTTGACTATAGGACTTCGCACTATTTCAGGCTTATACTGGACCATATATTTGGTGAAAACAGATTTCTTAATGAGGTCATCTGGGCATATAAGTCGGGTGGTACCGGACGAAGGAGCTTCTCAAGGAAACACGACAATATCCTGGTTTATACCAAGACTGATAAATATATTTTCAATCCTCAGAAGGAAAAGTCATATAACAGGGGGTTTGCTCCATATCGATTTAAAAATGTCGAGGAGTACAAGGATGAAATAGGATGGCATACTCTGGTAAACCTGAGGGATGTCTGGAATATCGATATGGTCGGAAGGACCTCAAACGAAAGAGCGGGATATGAAACTCAAAAGCCTTTGGCTCTCCTGAGGCGTATAATACAAACATCCTCCAACGAGGATTCTATAGTAGCAGATTTTTTCCTCGGGAGCGGTACGACTGCCAAGGCAGCCCTGGAATCAGGCCGTAAATTTATTGGATCGGATTCAAGCACCATAAGCTATGTGACGGTCAGTAAGAGACTTAAGGATGATAATTTCGGGTCAAGGATCTTTGCCGACTTTAATAAAATTGCAGCAACTCCGGGTAAACTTACCTACAGGATCAGTAAAAAAACCGAAGGTGTTCTTTTGAACCTGCAGGAGTATATACCTTCAAGGGATGAGCTGGATAGTGGTAAGGTAGATCCTGATAAGCTTTCTTCTTTGCTTGAGGAGTCTCCATTAATATTTATAGACTATATCGCGGTCATTGGGGTAAATAGTGAAGGAATGATTCTTAGTGAATACTTCATGCCGGATATTCCTCAACAGATAATTATCCCAGATGGGTATAAGAAGGTAGTAGTTCAGTTGGTTGATGTATTTGGAGCAGTTCAGGAGATTGCAATAGGAGGAGATAATATTGAATAAGACGGAAGGACTGAAGCCTGAAAGAGTTTTTCACTATTTTGAGGAATTGACAAAAATCCCAAGGTGTTCCTTTGATGAAAAAAGGGTAAGTGATTACCTTAAATCAATTGGTGAGGGACTTGGGCTTGAGACGATACAGGATGAGGCACTGAATATAATAATCAAAAAACCTGCATCAAAGGGATATGAATCTAAGCCGACAGTCATAATCCAAGGCCACATGGATATGGTCTGTGATAAGTCAGAGGGATTTGACATAGACTTTTCCAAAGATCCAATACCTTTTGAGGTCAGGGATGGTTTGATCATGGCACCTAATACGACCCTTGGAGCAGACAACGGGATCGCAGTTGCAATGGGGCTGGCCATCCTGGAGGATAAAACGCTGGAACATCCACCCCTGGAGGTCCTCATAACGACCAATGAGGAATCCGGTATGACCGGTGCAGCTCAGCTAGATAAAAGGAGCCTTTCAGGCAAGATCCTAATAAACATTGATTCAGAGGAAGAGGGCAAGCTTCTGGTAAGCTGTGCAGGCGGCAAGAGGTTCTCTATAGAGGTTCCCCTAAGCTATAAGGATTCTGAGAAACCTTCATATATTTTGAAGGTATCGGGGCTGAAGGGCGGACATTCAGGTATGGAGATCGATAAGGGCAGGGGTAATTCCAACAGGCTGCTTGCCAGAGCTTTGGATGGATTAAGAGAGATCGATTACGATCTTTGCCATATAGAGGGAGGATCGAAGTCAAACGTTATACCGAGACTTTCATCCGCAATAATCGGTCTTGCAGACAGCGATATTGAGAAAGCAAAGGTAATTGTCAACGAGATGGAGAAATGCTTCAAGGGAGAGCTTTCAACAAGCGATCCTGACGTAACCCTTACACTTGAAAGGACCAAAGATAGAGAAAAAGCCTTTGAGGGCTCTGTCAAATCCAGGGTCATCGCAGCACTTTTGTTGGTACCCAATGGTGTAAATTCGATGAGTATGGATATTGAAGGCCTTGTGGAAAGCTCCAATAATATGGGGGTTATTTCGACCATGGAGGATAAGG
>DAIPJA010000174.1:0-4269 GCA_036770525.1 Gudongella sp.
CTGGCCGGTATGCTGTCAAGGATAGTAAGCCTGGTCCTTACGCCTGTTTTAACCTTCTACTTCCTGGTTGATAAGGATCATTTCCTAAAAAAAGTAGATATTCTGATCCCTTCAAGGTACAAGGATGAGGTATATAAGCTTCTCAGCGAGATGGATGAGGCGATGTCGCAATTTATCCGGGGCAGACTTCTCATGGCTGTAATAGTTGGAATCGCCACTACCATCTTCCTGTTCCTGATGGGGATAGAGTTTGCAATAATAATCGGATTTATAACAGGACTTGCGGATATAATCCCCTATATCGGACCATTCCTTGGATTCCTGCCGGCAGTTGTGTTTGCCTTTATTTCCAGTCCCACGAAGGCACTTTGGGTGGGAGTGTTCTTTATACTTATCCAATGGATGGAGAACAACATACTGGGACCAAAGGTACTTGGAAAGACCACCGGAATGCATCCTTTGACTGTTTTGGTTTCCATAATAACAGGAGGTACCATTTTCGGTGTAATGGGTATGATCGTTTCTGTTCCTGCTGTGAACATAGGGATAATACTGTACAGATATATTAAAGATAAGGTCAACAAAAGACTTTCCGACAACTCAGAAAGCGGAACAAATTGACATAAGGTGCTATTTGCATTAAAATATTATAGATAGACTACCTCCCTGAAGGGGAGGATTTTTCTAATATTTAGGGTGAGGTGTAATTATGAAAAAGTTGGGACTGCATGAGATAAGAAAAGAATATCTTGATTTCTTCAAAGAAAAAGACCATCTGGTAGCATCAAGCTTTTCACTGGTGCCCAAAAATGATAAATCTCTGTTGCTGATCGGAGCGGGAATGGCACCGCTTAAGCCATACTTCACAGGCGATGCGACACCTCCCCACAATAGGATGGCAACATGCCAAAAGTGTATAAGAACCGGTGACATCGAAAACGTAGGAAGGACTGCAAGACATGCCACCTTCTTTGAGATGCTTGGAAATTTCTCCTTCGGGGACTACTTCAAAAAGGAAGCAGTAGCCTGGGCGTGGGAATTCCTCACTGAGAGGATGGAGCTGAAGCCGGAGGACCTCTGGGTGAGCGTCTATCTTGAGGACGACGAGGCATATGAGATATGGAACAAGGATATCGGAGTGCCTGCAGAGAAAATAGTAAGGCTTGGGAAAGACGACAATTTCTGGGAGCTTGAGGTAGGACCATCAGGTCCATGCTCTGAGATATATATAGATAGAGGACTGGAGTACGGCTGCGGACACGAGGATTGTAAGCCAGGCTGCGACTGTGACAGATTCCTGGAGGTTTGGAATCTGGTTTTCACCCAGTTTGACAAGGACGAGCAGGGAGTTTACCATCCTCTGCCAAATCCTAATATAGATACAGGAATGGGTCTTGAGAGGATTACCTGCATAATGGAGAACGTGGACACCATATTCGACATCGGTGCCATAAGAGACATCCTCCACAAGGTCGAGGAGATAAGCGGATACGAATACGGCTCAGCATATGAGAAGGACGTGTCCGTAAGACTAATAACTGACCACACCAGAGCTATGACATTCCTTGTAAGCGACGGGGTAATTCCCAGCAACGAAGGAAGAGGCTACGTTCTTAGAAGGCTTATCAGGCGTGCTGCAAGACATGGCAAGCTGCTTGGAATAGAAAAGGGATTCCTTGACCAGATGGCTGGTGTCGTTATTGATTCCTGGAGCGTTGAGTACAAGGAATTGAAGGAAAACGAGGCACAGATCAAAAAGGTAATAAGAGCAGAGGAGGAGAAGTTCCAAGAGACGATCAACCAGGGACTGAATATCCTCGATGAATATATCGAAGAAATGAAGGCAGCCGGATCAGAGGTATTCGGAGGAGACAAGGCATTCAAGCTTTACGATACCTATGGCTTCCCATTGGAGCTTACTCAGGAGATCTTGAACGAGAAGAGCATCAAGCTTGATACAGATGGCTTCAAGGCTAATATGGAGGAGCAGAGACAAAGGGCAAGAAGTGCAAGAGAAGGCACAGACGGCGGATGGGGCGGAAAGGAAGAGGAGGAGCTGACAAAGGGCTTCAAGTCGATATTCCTTGGTTATGACACTACCAGGGCCGAATCTGTAGTGCTGGCATTGTTCAAGGAGGGCGAGAGAGTCATCCACCTGAGCGAGGGCGAGGAAGGGCTCGTTATCCTTAAGGAGACTCCTTTCTACGGCGAGCAGGGCGGTCAGGTCGGAGACAAGGGCAAGCTGCTTTTCGAAGGGGGCTACGCTGAAGTAACCGATGCGAGACCTACCAAGGAAGGTGCTATACTCCACGTTATATCCGTTAAGGAAGGCCAGCTGAAGGAGGATATGAAAGCAGAGGCAGTCGTAGATGACGAGCTGAGAGATGCAACAAGAAGAAACCACTCAGCTACCCACCTGCTGCACAAAGCTCTGAAATCAGTTCTAGGCGGACACGTCAACCAGGCAGGCTCGCTTGTAATGCCAAACAGACTTCGCTTCGACTTCACTCACTTCGAGGCGGTAAGCAAGGAGGACCTTGCAAAGATCGAGTCCGAGGTAAACCACAACCTGTTAAAGGCTATGCCGGTAGTTACAGAGGTTGCTACTCTTAAGGAGGCACAGGAGAAGGGCGTTATAGGACTGTTTGAGGATAAGTACGGTGAAGTGGTAAGAGTCGTTTCCATGGGAGACTACTCACAGGAGCTTTGCGGCGGTACACACGTTTCAAATACAGGCCAGATAGGTCTTTTCAAGATAGTATCAGAGGCAGGCATTGCTGCCGGAGTAAGAAGGATCGAGGCACTGACAGGGCTTAATGCCTACGATTACATGAACAGTCTTGAAAAAGAGCTTGAGCAGCTATCACATTCCATGAAGACCAACAGACAGTCGTTGAAGGAAAGAGCACAGGGGATCATGGAAGAACTAAAAGAAAAGGAAAGAGAGATCGGAAGGCTTAAGGACAAGCTTTCTGCAAATATAGCAGATGAGATACTTTCGACTGCAAAGGACATTGAGGGAGTCAAGCTAATAGCTTACACTGCTCCTGAAATGGATATGAACAGCCTTAGAAACCTTGGAGATGAGCTAAAGGCAAGGCTCCATTCAGGAGTAGTCGTCCTTGCAACAGCCATCGACGGAAAGGTTTCACTTGTTGCCATGGCAACCAAGGATGTAACTGAGAAGGGAATACACGCTGGAAACATTGTTAAGGCTGTAGCAGCTGCAACAGGCGGAAGTGGCGGCGGAAGACCAGAGATGGCACAGGCCGGAGGCAAGGACGTCTCCAAATTGAAGGAAGCAATGGATAGTGTAGAGGGACTTGTAAGGGAACAGTTGAAGAGATAACTCACAGTGCACAATTCACAGTGGTAAGCTACAAGCGGAATGCGTTAAGCGATCGGCGATAGTAGGGGCAGACGACCCTGTCTGCCCGATAATTAAGATCCTTCACTTTGTTCAGGATGACAAGCATGCTTTCATTCTGAGCGTCAGCAGACTGTCATTCTGAGGCTTGCCGAAGAATCTCTGATTTCCCTAACCACTGCCTACTACCTACTATCTACTATCTACTATTCTTGAATCTTGGCTTCAAACTATTAGTTTTTCACTATTCACTATTCACTGATTATGTTATAATGGTTAAAGGGGTGGTACTGTGAACGATAAAATGAACGAAACCGTAAAATTCGAAGCCACTAAGGAAACACCTACAGAGCCCAGAGAAATACTGATTTCTGTTTTCAACTCACTTGAGGAAAAGGGATACAATCCCATCAATCAGATCATCGGGTACATCCTTTCAGGAGACCCCACCTATATTACAAGCCACAACAACGCCCGAACAATCATAAGAAAGATCGAGCGGGACGAGCTATTGGAGGAAATACTTCGGGCATACTTGAAATGCACTAAAGACTGACTTTGAATGGATGGATGGCATAGGGCTATCCATCCTCTTTATGTAAAGAAACGAAAGGAAACCGGAAGTGGAAAGAAGACGATTGGGCAATACTGAAATAGAGGTGTCCGGACTTTGCTTCGGGTCCCTCACCATGACTCCCTTTCAGGCAAACCTAAGCCTGGATGAGGGTGCAAAGCTCATCAGATACGCCTACGAAAAAGGTATAAACTTCATAGATACGGCGGAGATATATGAGAATTATGAATATATCAGAAGAGGGATCCAGGGTATAACAAGAAGTGATTATGTAATTGCCACCAAAACCTATGCTTATACTGAAAAACTGGCAGAGGATAGCCTGCAT
>DAIPJA010000175.1:0-4260 GCA_036770525.1 Gudongella sp.
CCCCTACATTGCCTGCTACCTTTGTTCGAAATCCAGCGTTAGAAAACACCTCTCTGGCTAACATAGTGGTAGTTGTCTTGCCGTTTGTACCTGTGACGGCCATTATTGGCCTGCCCGGATATATCCTGGAAGCAAGTTCAATATCTGAGTAGACCGGTATTCCCTTTTTGTTTGCTTCAACCAAAAGCTCATGATGTGGATTTATCCCTGGGCTCTTTATTATTAGGTCTATTTGTTCCAAGATCTCTCCAGGTTTTCCATTCCTTATCTCTAGGAATTTAAGATCCTTATCTGACAGATCTTTATTGATGGCTTCCCGGGGCTTGTCCTCAAATACAAAAAGCCCTGCGGTTTTTCCCTTCAGGGTTCTTGCTGCAGACTCTCCTGTTACTCCCAGTCCCATTATTAAAATTTTCATCCCCTTAAGATCCATCTTGACCTCCTGTTAAAACAGTAATAAGCCAGTTAATGCAAATATGACAGATGCAGCCCAAAATCTCCATACTACCTTTAATTCACCCCAGCCTTTTTGCTCGTAATGATGGTGAATGGGCGCCATCCTGAAAAGCCTTTTCTTAGTGAGCTTGAAATAACCTACCTGAAGCATGACAGAGAGGGTCTCAACAAAGAAAATGCCAGCGACCAAAGGTATAAAAAATGTAAGCTCTGATATGACAGCCAAGGAAGCAAGTGCACCTCCAAGTGCCAGAGATCCGGTATCTCCCATAAATACTTTCGCTGGTTTGTAGTTGAACAGAAGGAATCCCAGTAATGCTCCAACAAATGCGAATGCCAAGATTGACAGGTCCCACTTCTCCAGGATGCCCAGCATCACTCCAAATGTTGAGAAAACAATTATTGAAATTCCAGTTGCCAGTCCATCCAAACCATCTGTAAGGTTTACTGCGTTAACCGTCCCCAGTATCACTGTAAGAAAAAATGGTATGGTAAATATACCAAGCTGTATTGTCAGTTTGCCCAGCAAAGGTATGTGAAATTCCTGAAGGCCTCCCTTAAAATAAAACCCGTAGGCTATGATAAGTGCTGATGCAATAAGCTGACCAAGTATCTTCTGATATGCTCGAAGGCCAAGATTTCTCTTTTTTACAACCTTTATAAAATCGTCCATGAAGCCAACTGCACCGAAGGAAAGGGTGGAAGCAAGAACTAATAAGACATCCGGCGTAAGCTTCCCCAGCAATAATATACTCACAGTCAATGAGATAATAAATATGACACCGCCCATAGTGGGTGTACCTGTTTTGGCAAGATGTGATCTGGGACCATCCTCCCTTATAGTTTGCCCTATCTTCAGGTTCCTGAGCATCGGTATTATCCTGGGTCCCAATAGAGTACTCAGGCTCGCACTGATTAGAAATACCAGTGCAATATTCAATGTATGATTCATCGAGAAATCCTCCTGATTTTTTATTACTGCTCTCGTGCATCATAATATTATAATAGAGTTTTAATATCTTTACCACATAATTTTGGTTTCTGCAGGTTGAAAAGGACTATCTACTGTTCCTCAGAAATTTCTTCGGAGAGGGTTGGATTATTAGTTCCGCTAGCCAGATAAAGGTCAATTATTCCCCCTATCTGGATCTCCTCTCCCGCTTTTGGGTACTGGTCTATAACTACCGTATCAAGACTGAAGTCCTCGTATTCAGTTGTATATTTCAGACTAATTTCAGATATCAATTCTCCTGCTTCTGCTATAGTCAGACCAACCACCTCCGGGACCGGAACAGTCTCCTGAATACCTTTTAGTTCCTCCTCAGTATACGATCTTGGTATCTCCATGTAGTTTAACGTATTCTCAATTACCATGGCTGCAAATGGACCTGCAACAGTTCCCCCGTAATAGATACCGGTGGGTTCATCAACTATTACAAGCACTGCTATTCTTGGATCATTTATTGGAGCAACTCCTCCAAAGGATGATATGTATTTCTTTTCGACATATCTGCCGTCTATTATCTTTTGAGCAGTTCCTGTCTTGCCTCCAACTCTGTAGCCTGGTACGTATGCTTTTTTACCTGTTCCTTCTAGGACAGTCTTTTCAAGCATGTCCAGAAGCATGTCTGCTGTCTTCTCCGATATGACCTGTCTCTTCATCTGCGGTTGAAATTGTTTGACTACCTTGCCCTGACTATCTATAAGACTTCTCGTCATCATTGGAGTCATCAGCTTACCATCATTTGCAACAGCCGCGATTGCATTGATCATTTGTATTGGTGTTACTGAAATGCCATGACCATAAGAGAGAGTTGCAAGATTGACCTCTCTAATGCTGTCTGTTCCTGACGGGATCAATCCTCTTTGCTCACCAAGGAGATCTATACCGGTTGTCTGTCCAAATCCGAATGCTTTAATGTACTCATACAGCTTTACCTTTCCAAGCTCTCTGGCCATATTTACGAAGGCAACGTTGCAGGAGTTGCTGAAGGATGTTGCAAAATCCTGATCCCCGTGAGGATCATACCAGCTGGAACATCTGAGAACCACACCTTTGATATCTCTTATGAATCCATCGCAATAATAGTGGGATTTAAGAGTTGCTGAGCCCTCCTCCAGAGAAGCTGCTGCTGTCACTATCTTAAAGGTGGAGCCTGGTTCATATAAGTCATTTATCGCATAGTTTCTCCACATCTGAAACCACTTTTGCTGCTGCTCCTCTGTCGGCAGCTTGCTCCACTGTTCACCTACAGCTGGATCAAGAGGTTGTCTTGGATAATTTGGATCGTAATCAGGTTTGTTAGCCATAGCAAGGATTTCCCCTGTTTCAGGATCCATAACTATAATGGAAACACTTTTAGCTTTGTTCGTCTCCATCGCTTTTTCAGCTGCATCTTCTGCAAATCCCTGGATGGTCTCATCGACTGAAAGAACTACCGAAAGTCCATCCTTTGCTTCGTATATCTGTTCTCCATCATAGGGGAGTTGTCTGTTGGCAGCATCTGTGGCCTTAACCCAAATCCCTGGTGTCCCTGCCAAATATTCATCATAGACTCTTTCTATTCCATAAAGCCCTTTGTTGTCAATATCAGTAAACCCAAGAATGTAGGATCCAAAGCTTCCAAAGGGATAATATCTCTTGCTGTCGTCGACAATGGATATTCCTCTTATTCCCAGATCTCTTATTTGATCTGCTTCAGTACGAGTCACCCACTGTTTGAGCTTCTCGACATTGGCTTCTGAGGTTAGTTTTTTATATAGCTCCTCTGGGTCCTGACCGAGTATAGGACCAAGCTGTAAAGCCGCAGCTTCCGGCTCATCCATATCTGATGGCGTTGCCCAAACTGTATATGCTGTCGTATTTACTGCAAGCTTTTTCCCCTTTCGGTCATAGATCAAACCTCTGTCGGAGGTAATGTCAATTGCTTTGGTCCACTGTTGAAGTGCTCCCTTTTTATATCCCTCACCCTCAATAAGCTGTATTCTAATAAGTCTGTATCCTAAAAAAAACACGATTAAGGTTGCTATCGTCAGCGCAATCCCTAATCGTAGTTTGGTTTTCTTTGTTGGTTTTCTCAATTCCACTCCCCCTAAAAAAGGCCGGAAAATATACTAAGGACGTTCCTCACTTTATCAGTTAAGGAAAACACACGGGTATCCTCGTAGGTTGAGTTATTCACTGCCACGTAGGATATCTGACCCTCCTCAGGATATATCATCCCAAGATAGGTCCTTGCTTGCTCAGCAATCAGAGCTGTGTTTTTAAGCCCTTCCAGGTTACCCTCAAGCTCCTGCCTCACTTTATATAGCTCTGACTTTTCCTTTTCGAGCCTGGTGATGTCCAGTCTGACTGATGTTATTTTAGCATATCCATGCAAAATAAACAAAGAGGTTATTAATATTGAGACAGCAAGCGCCAAATACATTTGCTTGTTCAGAGCTGAGCTCCTATGTACCTTAGGTTTAACTTTTTCTTTGGGTTTGACTACTTCCTGAAATTCAGGATACTGGTAGTATTCAAGCTTTTCAGCTAACACGGTTCTCCCCCCTCGTGTGATGAGAGGCAGCTACTTAAAGCCTCTCTGCTATCCTTAGCTTTGCTGATCTCGACCTAGGGTTATACTCCAACTCCTCTTTGGAAGGAGTCAATGGTTTTCTGGTTATTATATCTATCTCTCTTCTTTTATCACAGACACATTTCGGAAGCTCAGGTGGACAAATACAGTCTTTATACAATTCTCTGAAGGCTTCCTTTACTATCCTGTCCTCAAGTGAGTGAAAGTTTATTATTGCCAGCCTTCC
>DAIPJA010000005.1:0-24807 GCA_036770525.1 Gudongella sp.
CCTGGGTTCTTAAGAGAGGCATCCTATGGCATGGGTGCCGGTAAGTGGACTACCATCTGGAGAGTAGTATTGCCAGTGGCACTCCCGGGGATATTGACCGGTGCTATACTTGGGATATCAAGGGCTATAGGAGAAACTGCTCCCCTTGTTGTATTAGGTATTCCAACACTCTTACTGAAAATACCAACGAGTATAATGTCAGACTTTACTACCTTGCCAATCCAGATATACTACTGGACACTGGATACGGTACTGACACCTGAGTACGCATATCTTGCGGCTGCAACCATTGTGGTCCTTCTGGCGACCTTGTTCATCCTTAATTCAGCTGCAATAATTATTAGAAATAAATTTCAAAAGCAATTTTAGCAGGGGGAAAAGAAATGAATGAACTAAACCAAGCAAATAATGGATATGTATATGACGTTCAAGGGTTAAATCTTTGGTATGGGGATAAGCAAGCCCTTATCGATATTAATATGAAGGTCAATAAAAATGAAATAGCCGCTATAATTGGACCTTCTGGCTGTGGTAAATCAACATTTATCAAAACGCTGAACAGGATGATTGAAAATGTACCGGGCGTTAAGACGACAGGAAAAATAATATATCATGGCAGAGATATTTTTGATCCAACTCTGAGAGTAGAGGAACTAAGAACAAGAGTAGGAATGGTTTTCCAGAAGCCTAATCCATTCCCTAAGTCAATTTATGAGAATGTAGTCTACGGACCCAAAATTCACGGGATAAAGGATAAAAAGATCCTGATGGAGATTGCAGAGCAGAGCCTTAGAGGCGCTGCAATATGGGATGAGGTTAAAGACAGGTTGAACGACAATGCTTATGGTCTGTCAGGAGGCCAGCAGCAGCGGATCTGTATAGCAAGAAGCTTGGCGGTCAATCCTGAGGTTATCCTTATGGACGAGCCTACTTCAGCATTGGATCCACTTGCAACTCTTAAGATCGAGGAGCTGATGGAGGATCTTAAGAAAGATTACACTGTAATAATAGTGACTCATAATATGCAGCAAGCAGCCCGTATTTCTGACAGAACAGCTTTTTTCTTAAATGGAGAATTGATAGAATACGACAGGACGAATGTGATATTCAGTAATCCTTCCGATAAGAGGACAGAAGACTACATCACTGGCAGATTTGGTTAAGAAAAGCCCCCTGAGGTCATATCAGGGGGCTTATAAGACCTCTGATATGACCTCAGGGGGCTTATAAGACCTGGAGTGAGAGACCAGGTCTATTTTATTAACTTGGATACAAGCTTGAATTCTGGGCTCCCGGCCTTTTTCAGGAGATCGAAAAGCACTGTCTCCATATTTGTGATCACGGCACCCACATCCTTCATAAGCTCAAAACCACTACGCAAATTCTCCGCAGTTCTTGAAGCTACACCATCCGTAACCACAAATACATTATAGCCGTCATTAAGGAGATCTCTTGCCGTCTGGAATACACATACATGTGATTCCATCCCGGTAAGTATTATATTTTTTCTTCCACTGGCGATCAATAAGGATTTAAGTTCGTCATTATAGGCTGAAAAGACAACCTTCTCAAGAGGCTTTTCTTCCTGAAGGTGCTCCAAAAGCGAAGGCACAGTCCTGCCAAGACCCTTGGGATATTGTTCAGTATAAATGATCGGCACACCCATTTCCTTGAATGCCTGGAGCATGATCCCGTTGGCCTCAACTGCTTTATTTCCGGGATACATGGCTGGCACCAGTCTTTCCTGGATATCGATCATCAGCATTATTGAATCATCAGTACTGAGAGTATAATTTTTCATATGGATCTCCTTTCTATTTTCCGAACACCAGCCTGTGAAGGGGGTGTCTTTTTATTCCTACAGCTTTTTCAGGACATAGCTCATGACAGCAAAAGCACCTGATGCAATGGTCTGTGTCTATGACAGCTTTATGATCCACCATAGATATGACCTTTGGAGGACAATTCCTGGAACATATACCACAGCCAATGCAAAGATCCTTTTTCACCCTTGGGTATGGCCTTATACTGTCCAAAAGGAAGTTTTCAACGTATTTTGGTATCCTTCCCTTCACAAAATTGACATGGGTGGAACCAGGTAGTCTGAAAGGGATCACCGTAAGCTGTTCAGGAGTTATGTTGGTATATTCAATATCCTTATGATCGAAAAGCCCTCTTGCTTCCGCCTGAGTTATTGTAGGTACATTGGATAAGCCTGCTATTTCTGCAGCAGCATGATCCAGCTCATAGGGATTTTCACCGGCCAACAACAGCCCAAGCTCTCTAATATCACCGCTTGAAGGGCCGTCGCCCTCCATGGCATGGATCCCGTCGATTATTGAAAATGTGGGCTTCACATAGTCACATACATCCAACAGCATGTCCGCAAAATGATTGATGTCATTTAGCTTCAGATGATAGTCTGCCTTTGTAACTCCGGGTATCATTCCGAAAAGATTCTTAACTGCTCCTGTATATGTCATCATAGTGTGGGTCTTAAGCTTTGCACATGAAACGACATAATCCACCTCCGTAAAGGCCTTCACAAGCTTAAGAGAATGGACTAGCTTCGAGTTTTGAGGCTTAACATCGATTGATTCTGTGCTGAAGTTAAGCTCACACCCTGTTCGTGAAGCTACCGAGGCAATTCCTGAGGCATCATAGATCGCCTTCAAAATCACAGGGTTGAACGGCCCCCCGGGACTGTCTCCTATCATTACATTATGTCCGAGCCCTTGCAGATACCTAACCACTCCCTCCACAACAAAGGGGTGTGTCGTGACCCCATCCTCAGGTTTATTCAGCTTTAACAAGTTTGTCTTTACTAAAACCCGCCCAGGTCCCAACAGTTTGATGGAAGGTATATCATCAAGAACCTTGGACACAGTATCCAGTACTCTCTTGTATTCATAATCTCCGCATTTATATATAGCAACCTTGCCCATTAGTTGTTTCCTCCATGTTATAATTAGATTATACAGGAATTTTAATCCTGCAAGAAGGGTATAATGAAAAAAATGAATATTTCGGGGGTGAAGCTATGAATGGCGAAACTGTAAGACTATGGACAAGACAGGACGAAAAAAGCCTTGAGCAGCTAGAAAAAAATGGAGTTTTTCATAATAAGAGAGAATACATTGAAGCCCAGTATGAGGACATAGCAGATCACTTTATCAAGCTTTACAGATGGTTTGTCGAAGCTGCCTCCAAAAGGGTGCCTAAGCCGGAGAATGTTGAATTCCCTATATGGTGCTCAATAAGCCTTGCCAATATGCTAAGGCCTGTGGAAGGAACAGTTTGTTATGAACTGGAGCTGCCCAAGGATAAGGTCATCTATTTCGATGGTTCCAAATGGGATTACGTGTTGAATCATATATATATACCGATAAATGAAGAAGATCAACTGGAATATATCAAGGACCTCAAGAGGAAAGGCTTCAAGGATGAGTTCAATCTTTATGAGGGTAAATATGCTCACCTGTATCCTCTTGAAAGGAAGCGGATAATTGACAGCTGGGAGAGGATATTTCAGATAGACAGCTGGAATGAATTTGTGGTACAGGGGAACATCTGGGAAATAAGACCTGAGTATATTAACAAAATTCAGAGATTTGGAGATGGGCCGATATTTTAGAAGATTAGTGACAGGTGGGAATCAGGAGGTTATACCATGAATCCAAGGCTAAAGCTGGCAGCAAGTCTTATATTGTTCATAGTACTTATCTTTGTCATGATCCCGGATATGCTGAAAAGGGATTCAGGTGACCTAAATGCCGATGCACCTGCTTTGTCAGATTCGTCTGCAGAAAAAACCGATACAACTTCGGTCCCTGATACTTTCCTGGAAGAACGATCCCATATGTTCGCCACAGGAAATCTAAACATAAGGTCAGGTCCTGGGATGGATTATGAGATCATCAAGGTGATCCCAATCGGCGAAAAAGTCCAGATCGATGAAAGAGGAGATATCTGGTTCAAGGTTACATATAGAGATACGACCGGCTACAGCCATAGTGATTATTTATCTGAATTCCTTGGGGATGATCCTCAGGTAAGTACCGTAACTAATGCACCTGTCGAGGGAGTCAAACAGGTTAACGGTATAATTTTGGTCAACAAAGAACATAAGCTCCCTGCTGAATATGGTCCTGGGGAGAATCGCGAGGCAAGATCCAGGCTCGATGACATGCTCCTACAGGGTGAAAAGGAAATTGGAAAACCTATGTATGCATTTTCAGGCTACAGGAGCTATGCCTACCAGGAAAATCTATACCTGAGCGATCTTTATAACTATGGACAGGAATATGTAGACAAATTCACTGCAGAACCAGGGCACTCTGAGCATCAAACGGGGCTGGCATTCGATATTGGCGGAGAATCCAATTGCTGGGCTGACCCTTGCTTTGACGATACGGAAGAAGCCAAATGGCTTGCAGATAACGCACACAGATTTGGTTTCATACTCAGGTATCCTAAGGGAAAAGAAGAAATAACAGGCTACGGCTATGAATCATGGCACTTCAGATATGTCGGTGAAGAGCATGCCGTTAAGATTTATGAAGAGGGGCTGTCTCTTGAGGAATACCTTCTGAAGCAATAAAGATTCCTTAAGGAAGGGAATGATGTTATTGAAGCATGTATCAATCAAGCCGGGTCCATTGACTGGTTTAGTCGATGTACCCCCATCAAAAAGTATAGCCCACAGAGCTATAATTGCAGCGGCCTTAGCTGATGGTTATAGTCTTGTTGAGAATTTTGCAATCTCCAGGGATATGGAGGCAACAATAGAGGGTATGAGAAGACTTGGAGCTACTATAAAAATCCATGAGGATAGTGATAGTCTTGAAATATCGGGGGGGAGTAAAATCGAAGTCCCGATCGAGATAGACTGCATAGAGTCAGGTTCGACTCTAAGGTTTCTTATACCAATAGCCTTGGTCAAGAACAGGGAGGCCGTTTTCAAAGGTCAGGGAAGGTTGGTAGAAAGGCCTCTTAGTGAGTATTTGAAGATATTTGAAAGCCAGGGGATCGAGTTTAATCTGCCTGGGAACAGACTTCCATTGTCAGTAAAGGGTTCACTAAAGCCAGGAGAGTTTAAAGTGAATGGAGGAGTAAGCTCTCAGTTTATAACAGGACTTCTTTTTGCCTTGCCGCTTCTTCATGGAAACTCAAGTATATTTATTGATGGTGAGCTTGAATCGCAAGGCTATGTGGATCTTACAATAGATGTATTGAAGGATTTTGGGATTGAGATAAGGAACAAAGCATATAAGGAATTTTTCATTCAGGGAGATCAGATATATAGAAGCAGGAGCTTCAGAATAGAAGGGGATTACTCCCAAGCCGCATTTTGGCTTGCTGCAGGAGTTCTGGGAAATGGAATAAGGCTTAATGGACTCAATATCCACTCGCTTCAGGGAGATAGGGTAATAGCAGACATACTTAGAGCTATGGGAGGAGATATTATTTCTGGTGATGATTGGATCGAGGCAAAACCCTCTTTACTTAAAGGGATCAGGATAGACGTTTCACAGTGCCCCGACCTTGTACCTGTACTTGCTGTGCTTGGAACCTATGCAGAGGGAGTCACGACAATTGAGAATGGAGCAAGGGCAAGGCTAAAGGAGTCAGACAGGCTCCATGCAATAGCAGTAGGGCTGAATAAGCTTGGAGGAGATGTGACTGAGACAATTGATGGGCTTACAGTTCATGGTGCACGAGAGTTAAGGGGAGGAGCAGTGGACAGCTTTAATGACCACAGGATAACAATGGCTCTTGCAGTTGCTGCTTCAGGAGCAATAGGAGAGGTAATCATAAATGGGAGCGACTCTGTAGAAAAGTCATACCCCGGATTTTGGGATGATTTTAGTAAGCTGGGAGGTTTAGTATATGAGCGGTAGCTGGGGCAGAAATATTCGGTTATCAATATTTGGAGAATCACATGGAGCTGCTGTCGGCTTAGTTCTTGACGGTTTAGAGCCAGGCTTTAAGCTTGATATGGAAAAAATCAAGCAGCAGATGAGAAGAAGATCACCTGGGTTGGATGAGCTTTCAAGTCCAAGGAAGGAGCAGGATCAGTTTGAACTATTGAGCGGAATATACAATGGAATAACCACTGGTACTCCAATTGGTATTTTGATTAGAAATATTGACCAGCGATCGGAGGATTACGAAAAAGAAGGTATTATATTCAGACCCTCTCATGCTGACCACACAGGTTGGGTGAAATACAAAGGTTTCAATGACCCAAGGGGAGGAGGACACTTTTCAGGGAGATTGACTGCAGCGGTTGTTTGTGCTGGAGCAATTGCCATGCAGTTCTTAGAGAAGGAAGGTATACAAATCGGCTCACACATTTTAAAGGCAGGCAACACTGATTCAATAAGCACACTTGATGATCCTCTTTCCTTGGATGATCTGTTAGAGCTTAAAACCTCCGACTTCCCTGTAAGAGATGAAGGAATTAGAGATTCCATGGTTAGAGAAATAATGAGTGCCAAAGCCGGAGGAGATTCCTTGGGAGGAGTAGTGGAGGTCATTGCTCTTGGACTTTCTTCAGGTATTGGCGATCCGTTTTTCGACTCGGTCGAAAGTGTTCTAGCCGGTTTGTTTTTCTCTATTCCTGCCGTAAAAGGTGTTGAGTTCGGAATAGGATTCAAATTTTCCGGGATGAATGGCTCAGCGGCCAATGATCAACTCAGGATGGAAGGTGGAAGGATAGTCTACCACTCAAACAATAATGGCGGGATACTTGGAGGAATAACCAATGGGATGCCATTGGTCGCAAGACTTGCAATAAAGCCTACACCATCAATAGCTCTTCCTCAAAAGACAGTATCGTTTGATACAGGAACAGATGAAGAGATTGCGTTAAAGGGAAGACATGACCCTGCAATCATAAGGAGGATCGCTCCTGTTGCAGAGGCTGCAGCAGCACTGGGAATACTTGATATATTGATGGAAAGTAGAAAATGGGACTAGCTCTTTTGCTGGTCCTTATTCATTAGATGGAAACATGGTATAATAGTGTTAATAATAATTCGGGGTAAACACAGTGAATAGATTCGTAAGGATATCAGTAAGAAACCTAGTTGAATATGTTCTAAGGTCCGGAGACATCGACAACAGATTTGTGTCTATGTCAAGAGCTGTTGAAGGGACCCTGGCTCATCAGAGGGTCCAAAAAGACTATGCCAAAGGGGACCTAAAGGAGGCTGTGCTGAAACACTCAATTGAGTATGGGCAATTCACCTTTCAAATTGAAGGCAGAGCGGACGGGATACTGTTCACAGATGACGGGATAGTAATAGATGAGATAAAAAGTACCACAAGAGATCTAAAGGAGCTTGCCGGTGATATAAACCTTAGGCATTGGGCTCAAGGCATATGCTATGGCTATATATACGCATACCAGAACAGTCTGCAGGCAATTGGGATCCAGCTTACGTATTTCAATCTTGAATCCGAGGATAAAGTTAGCTTCAAGCGTACTATGACTTTCACTGAAGCTGAAGGATTTTTCCTGGATCTTTTGGATAGATTCATTCACTGGGCCGGACTTACCTTTGATTGGGGCGAAAAAAGAGATTCTTCAATAGCTTCGCTGGAGTTTCCGTTCCCAAGCTACAGAAAAGGCCAAAGAGAGCTTGCAGTTGCAGCTTATAAGACAATCAAGGAGGGGAAAAGCCTTTTTGCGCAGGCACCAACAGGTATAGGAAAGACAATGTCAACCCTGTACCCGGCACTAAAGGCCATGGGCGAAGGGGTAACAGACAAGATATTCTACTTAACCGCCAAAACCCTGACCAGAGAGGTTCCCCTGTACTCAATGAAGCTTCTAAGCGGGAGAGGACTTAGGGCAAAGTCGCTCATAATAACAGCAAAGGATAAAATATGTCTGAACGATGAGGTGAAGTGCAACCCGAGAGACTGCCCCTATGCAAAGGGTCATTTCGATAGAGTGAACGATGCGATCATTGATTTGTTTGACAAAGAGGACCTGCTTACAAGAGATATTATCGAGAGATATTCACAAAAACATAGAGTATGTCCTTTTGAATACCAGCTTGATATGAGTCTGTGGTCTGATGTTATTATTTGTGATTATAATTACGTGTTTGATCCCCAGGTGTATTTGAAAAGGTTCTTTGATATGGAAAAAGGGAATTATGTATTCCTTATCGATGAGGTGCACAATCTGGTGGATAGGTCCAGAGAAATGTTTTCTGCAGATCTTAAGAAAACCCAGTTGGCTGAAATTAAACCATTTGTGAAGGAGAGATCTCCAACGCTCTATAAAGCGATCAACGGGATTATAAAAGTATTGAATGCACAGAGGGGCAGAGAGGGATTCTCCGAGGGCTTCTATCAGAGAGAGGAGCTTTCTGACATCTACTTCCCAATAAAAAAAGCTCTCACCATCATGGAAGGATATCTTACGGAACAGAGAGATACAGAGGGTTACGACATAGTCCTGCAGCTTTACTTTGATTTACTTAGCTTCATCAGGATATCAGATCTATATGGAGAGGATTTTGTAACTACATTTCAAGGGAATTCAAAGGAAGTTCACCTGAGACTTTTTTGTGTGGATGCCTCAAGACTTCTAAGAAATGGAGTAGCAAGGGGAGGGAGTGCAATTTTCTTCTCAGCGACTTTGACACCGATGGATTACTTCAAGGAGGTTTTGGGAGGTGATAAGGATGACTATCACATAAGGCTGACATCACCCTTCCCAAGGCACAATCTAGGACTCGCAGTCCATGGCGATATCTCTACCCGTTATAAACACAGGGAGGAAACCTATGAGGATATAGCTTTAATGATCCATGAGTTCGTTCAGTCAAGGCAGGGCAATTACCTCATATTCTTTCCCTCATATGTTTATATGAACAGGGTTTTCGAATTATTCTCCAGTATGTATCCAGGACTTAATGTTGTCAGTCAGGAGGGAGGAATGGACGAGGAAGCCAAGGAATCTTTCTTGGCAGACTTTCAGTTTGAGGATGATCTGATCGCATTTGCAGTCCTTGGAGGTACTTTTTCTGAAGGAATAGACCTTGCAGGAGACAGGCTTATAGGGGCTGTAATAGTAGGAGTAGGAATGCCGCAGCTTGGCTTTGATAGGAACATCATCAAAGATTACTTTGACAATACCATAGGAGAGGGCTTTAATTACTCCTATGTATATCCTGGAATGAATAAGGTGCTTCAGGCGGCAGGGCGGGTTATAAGGACTGAAAATGACAGAGGGGCAATCCTTCTTATAGATGACAGGTATCTGACATCAAGGTATAAATCACTGATGCCTCCTGAGTGGAATGGATTCAGGATCATAAGAGATAGCAGTGATCTTAGAGTATACCTTGAAAATTTTTGGGACGAAAGATGAGAACAGACTTCTTGACATAAAAAAGGATATATGTTATTTTTTAATTAGCACTTGAAAGCCGAGAGTGCTAATTTTATTTTGAAATGGGAGTGAATGATTGTGGAGAAAAAGCAATTTCAGGCAGAGTCAAAGCGTCTCTTGGATCTGATGATCAACTCGATCTATACCCATAAGGAGATTTTCCTGAGGGAGCTGATCTCAAATGCATCGGATGCCATTGACAAGATTTATTATAAAGCCCTGACCGACGATTCGATCCAATTCAACAAGGACGATTACTTCATCAAGATCGAGACTGACGATGAAAACAGGACTCTCAAGATAATCGACACCGGAATAGGCATGACCAAGGAGGAGCTTGAGGATAATCTTGGTACAATAGCAAAAAGTGGCAGCCTTCAATTCAAGAAGGATGTAGAATTGAAGGACGGCTATGATATTATCGGTCAGTTTGGAGTAGGCTTCTATTCTGCTTTCATGGTGGCAGATAAGGTTGAAGTTGTATCCAAAGCCTTTGGAGAAAAAGAAGCTTGGAGATGGGTTTCTGAAGGAGCGGAAGGCTACATCATAGAACCTTCTGAGAGAGATCAGATTGGTACCGAAATAACCCTTACCCTCAAGAAAAGCAGCGAGGATGAGGACTATGACCAATACCTTGATGAATATACACTAAAGGGTATCGTTAAGAAGTACTCTGACTTCATCAGATATCCCATAAGGATGGAGATATCTGAATACAAGAAAAACGAAGAAACTGATAAATATGAGACCGTTAAAGAAGAAAAGACAATAAACAGCATGATACCTATCTGGAGAAAGAGCAGAAAAGAGCTTAAGGATGAGGATTATGAGAACTTCTATTCCGAGAAGCACTTTGGCTTCGATAAGCCTGTTAAATGGACCCACATAAGCATAGATGGCGCAGTTAGATACGATGCCATACTCTATATCCCTGAGAAGGCACCCTACGATTACTATACCAGAGAGTACGAAAAGGGTCTGGAGCTATATTCAAGCGGAGTTCTCATAATGAATAAATGCCCTGAGCTGTTGCCTGACTACTTCAGCTTTGTCAAAGGCGTTGTAGATTCAGAGGATCTTTCACTGAATATATCAAGGGAGATGCTGCAGCACGACAGACAGCTTAAGCTGATGGCAAAGAAAATTGAGGAGAAGATCAAGGATGAGCTTGCTTCGATGCTTAAAAATGAAAGAGAGAAGTATATAGAATTTTTCAAGACCTTTGGAAAACAGCTGAAATTTGGCATATACTCAGATTTTGGCATGAACAGGGAAAAGCTCGAAGATCTGTTGATGTTCCAATCCTCAAAGGACAAGGAGCTTGTAACCCTTGCAGAATATGTTGACAGAATGCCCGAGGAGCAGCCATTTATCTATTATGCAGCAGGGGACTCGGTTTCAAGGCTTGAGAAGCTGCCGCAGACTGAGCTGCTTAGGGACAAGGGATATGAGATACTTTACTTTACTGATGAGGTGGATGAATTTGCAATAAGGATGATCCCCAAATATAAGGAAAAGGAATTCAGAAACGTTTCCGGTAGTGACCTTGGACTAAAGGAGCAGGAAAAGGAAGTAGTTGAGGATAATGAGAAAGAGCTGTTTGAAAAGATGAAGGATATTCTCGGAGACAAGGTCAAGTCAGTAAGACCTTCAAACAGGCTTAAGAGTCATCCGGTGTGCTTTGCAAGCGAGGGTGAGATATCCATAGAAATGGAGAAAATATTAAGTACCATGCCAAATTCCGAGGGAGTACACGCAGACAAGGTACTTGAGCTAAACCAATCACACCCGATATTCGGGAAGCTTAAGAGTGCTGAAAAGGATGATCCCGAGAGATTCACTTTATACGCTGAGCTCCTGTACGATCAGGCGAGATTGATCGAGGGACTTCCACTTGAGGATCCGGTTGAATTTGCCAACAGGGTTGCAAAGCTGATGTAAAAAAATATTTAAAAATTTTCTAATTGGTACTTTACAAAAAGACTTTCACATGGTAGCATATGAAATATCAGTTTAATATGCTAATGTGATGACAGGAAAGAGTAAGCGGAAAGAAGCTTTCAGAGAGTGCATGGTTGGTGAAAATGCACAGCAGGCGGCCGAAGAACACATCCTTGAGCAGGTCGGTGAAATCCATTTGGATAGTAGCTGGATTCGGGACTCGCACCCGTTACAGTGCAGGGGTATAGATTATGTGTACCCACAGAGGATGATGTCGCGAGACGTCGTCGAATAGAGGTGGAACCACGGGAATAGCTCCCGTCCTCTGGCATTCAGGCTGGAGGACGGGAGTTTTTTAGTCTGAATAAATATTAAACTATTATAAAGGAGTAGATGAAAATGACAAAGAGAAAAGGTACGCTGTTGATTGTAGCAATGTTGGTACTTACGATTCTGGTAACAGGGTGTGCCCCTAAGGCACCTGCTGCAGAGACCAAGGTACTTGTAATGGGTCTTGACGACACCTTTGCACCAATGGGCTTCAGAAACGAAAAGAATGAAATAGTTGGATTTGACGTTGACCTTGCACTGGAAGTTGCAGCGAGAAACGGCTGGGAAATCCAGTTCCAACCAATAGATTGGGCAATGAAGGAAACTGAGCTTAACGCAGGAAACATAGACATGATCTGGAATGGCTACACAATAACTGAAGAAAGAAAAGAGAAGGTAAACTTCACGGATCCATATCTTGCTAATGCCCAAATCATAGTCACCATGGCAGGCTCTGACATCGAAACATTGGCAGATCTTGCAGGCAAAGCAGTTGCAACTCAGGCAGAATCAAGCTCACTTGATGCAGCCAGAGCAAAGGCAGGATTTGTTGAAAGTCTGAAGGATGGAAAGCTTATTGAGTATGCAACATTTAACGAGGTATTCAACGACCTTGAGTCGGGAAGAACCGAAGCAATAATAGTTGACGAGGTTCTTGCAAGATACTACATGAATAACAAGGGCGGAGACGCTTATAAAGTTCTTGAGGAGAACCTTGGGCCCGAGGAGTTCGGTGTAGGAGTAAGAAAGGACGATACAGAGCTTTTGGACGCTCTTAATGCTGCCTTGAACGAAATGAAGGAAGATGGAACCTACGATGAGATATATGGAAAGTGGTTCGCAAAATAAAGCAGTAAAATGAAAGGTAAAGGATGTTGTTGATGAAGGTCTTTGAAATGCTTGTTCCAATGACAATTGAAGGACTAAAGGTCACACTGGGCGTTTTCGCCGTCACCTTGGTCTTTTCCCTTCCCCTTGCAGTATTGGTGGCCCTGTTGAGACGTTCAAGCAACAGGGCTGTTTCTGCTGTTACGGGAGGTTATATATATGTTATGAGGGGCACTCCCCTTTTGCTTCAGCTGATGTTCATTTTCTTCGGATTTCACTTTGTGCCGGTAATCGGATATGCCTTCAGCAGATTCCAGGCGATCTATATCGCCTTTATTCTGAATTACACTGCATATTTCGCCGAGATATTCAGAGGTGGTATAAATGCGATAGATATTGGACAATACGAAGCGGCGAAAGTGCTGGGTATGAGCAAGACCTTCGCATTTATGAAGATAATTTTACCACAGGTGGTAAAAAACGTACTTCCTGCAGTTGGAAATGAAGTTATTACACTTGTTAAGGACACATCGCTGGTTTATATACTTGGGGCGAGTGACATTCTCAAGGCTGCAAAGTCGGTTTCAAACACCTACTCTACCTTTACGCCCTATATAATAGTAGCTCTGGTTTATCTGGCTATAATCGCAGTGTTGACCAAGCTGCTCTCCGGTGTTGAGAAACGCTACAATTATTACAGATAGGAGGCCGCTATGAGTGTTATAGTTGAAAACATAAGCAAGGCCTTCGGTGATGTGAAGGTATTTGAAAACATATCCTTTAGGGTAGAGCCAGGAGAGATAGTTTGCATCAAGGGTAAATCCGGAGAGGGTAAGACGACTCTTCTCCGGTGTCTCAATCATCTTGAGACAGTCGACGAAGGCAGGATAATTATTGATGGCTTGGATCTTACGAATGTCAAGGACAGCAGACTGGTAGGCCAAAAGATCGGGCTGGTATTCCAAAGCTACAACCTGTTTCCTCACTTAAGTGTAATGGAGAACCTTGCTCTAGCACCAAAATACCTTAAGACCGGAACAGATGAGGAGATAATAAATAGAGGCAGGGAGCTTTTAAGGACTCTTGAGATTTCTGATAAGGAGGATGTGTACCCATATCAGCTTTCCGGAGGTCAAAAACAAAGAGTGGCTATCGCCAGAGCCTGTATGCTGAAACCTTCTGTTCTGTGCTTTGATGAACCTACCTCAGCATTGGATGCTGAGACAACAAAGCAGATATCCGGTGTCATAAGAAAGCTGGCAGCAACCGGGATGTCGATCCTAATAGTGACTCACGACGAGCAGTTCGTCGATGAGATAGCAGAAAGGATCATTAAAATGACAAACGGAAAAATTGAAGAGATAAAGAAATAAAGCAGGAGGAATCCCCCTCCTGCTTTTTAACTCCCGCTTATTAATCATCTTTCTGTAGCAAACATTATTCCCTTCCTCAGTTCATCCAAATCTGCATGCCTTAATATAACAGCATATTCTCCCATTGATGGAGCAAACAGGGGAGGATTTGGTGCGCTGTAAACGACCATAGCGCCTAAAGCCGATCGATTATCCTCCATAGTATGGATCGGTGGGACTGGGTGTATCTTCAAACCGACAAATGCACTGTAATAAGGCCTTTCTATTACCTTCTCAGTGACCTTTCCTGCGACGGTCAACGCGTACTGCTTGTAGATGTCAGAGTCTGAAGCGAAGTTGGATGCATCCAGACAAAGACCTCCAGGTGGTCTTGCATTGATCTCCAAGGCCATTAAGCTACCGTCCTTCAACCTGAAAAATTCCAGATGGAAGAATCGCTCCTTCAAACCAAAGGCTTTAATAGCTTTAGAGCCGATTTCATCAAGGTCTTTTGGTATAGTCTTTTCGACAATGAATATGCTGTCAAGATTTTCATTGACTGTTTCCATCAATCCTGCTGAATAGCTCATCGATGATGTTTGTACTATTTCACCTGCAGCATCCGTAAATCCATCAAAGGTAACTATCTTTCCCTCGATAAATTCTTCGAATATGTAGTCCATATCAGGTTTATCCTTGAAAAATACCTTAA
This sequence comes from Gudongella sp., assembly GCA_036770525.1. Taxonomy (GTDB): domain Bacteria; phylum Bacillota; class Clostridia; order Tissierellales; family Tissierellaceae; genus Gudongella. The sequence continues at coordinate 14,576 of DAIPJA010000005.1, forward strand.
GCTGTGTTTCATCGTCTATTTTATAAGTTTGTGATGCACCTACCCCTGAATCGGGCTTTGCAACCATCGGATATCCAACATCGATCGCCAGTTCTTTTCCTTCCTCAAGATTTCTTATGACTCTGCCTCTCGCAACTGCTATACCGCATGAACTGAAAACATCCTTCATCTTTGACTTGCTTTTAACTGAATCGGTATCTTCAGGTTTTAATCCAAAAACATTGAAATCCTTCCTCAGCTTGGCATCCTGAATGAGCCAGTGTTCGTTATGGGATTCTATCCTATCGAGCTTTCCATACCTGAATGTCAGAAATGCGCAAGCCTTTAGCATCTGATCGTAGTTGCCCATGTCATCTACCTTGTAGTATTCAGTCAGCGAGTTCTTCAGCTCTTGATCCAATGAGTCGTAGGAGTCTGAACCGATCCCAAGAACAGTTATCCCTTCATCTCTAAGCCTTAGTGCAAATTGCTTGAAGTTAGGTGGGAAATTAGGTGATATAAGAACGTAGTTCATGATTACTCTCCCTTCATTATAAAATTCAAGTATGGTATTATCTTATTAAAGTAAATTACTGTTTATTGGATTTTATAATAATTGTGATATTATTGCAATAAACAATTTAATGGTTTACAGTGATTGAAAATTTCTATTTAGACGGGGACTGATCAAATGAGGCAAATCAAGTATCTTTCGGGGGTAAATAACTGCGGTGGGAGATGCATAATTAAGGCACATGTAGAGGATGGAAAGATAACTAAGCTGACCACAGATGAAGGATGTGGTTCTGAAGATTCTCCATTACTGAATTCATGCATAAGAGGGAAGCACTACCTTGAGACCTTCCTTGGGGAAGACAGATTGAAGTATCCACTTAGACGAGTAGGCAAAAGAGGAGATGGAGTGTTTGAACGAATCTCCTGGGATGAGGCATTGGATATTATATCCTCTGAGTGGATAAGAATTAGGGATACTTACGGAGTCTCATCCAGGTTCGTAACATATGCCACCGGTGTGAATGGAGTAATGGAAGGAAATGTGCTGGCAAGAAGACTTCTGGCTTTAGACGGTGGATTTTTGGAAAGGTATAACAGCTATAGCTCTGCTTGCACAGATATCGCAACACCTTATACATATGGAACGCTTTATACCGGGAATAGCCCTGAGGATTGGGTCAACTCAAAGCTTATCATCCTGTTTGGGCACAATCCGGTTGAGACCAGATTTGGAACTACTTTATGGTATTTGAAGAAAGCAAAGAATGCCGGAGTCAAGATTGTAGTCATAGATCCAAGATATAGCGATACAGCTAAAGGATTAGCTGATCAATGGATAGGCATAAGACCTGGGACGGACAGCGCCTTGATTGACGGGATGGCTTATGTAATATACACAGAAAATCTATATGATAAGGAATTCATTGACAGGTTTTGCATTGGATTTGACACTTTGCACATGCCCGAAGGCTTCGAGAATGAGGAATCCGTATTCGAGTATCTTATGGGAAAACGGGATGGAATCGAAAAGACGCCTGAGTGGGCTGAGGCGATAACCGGCATAAATAGGGAAACAATTTATTCACTTGCTAGAGAGTATGCTACTTCAAAGCCATCAGCTCTAATTCAGGGCTTAGGCTCACAGAGACACTCCAATGGGGAGCAAAGCGTTCGAAGCGGGACTATGCTTGCATGTCTGACAGGGAATGTTGGAATATCAGGTGGTTGGGCTTCGGGATGTGGGTTGGTCAAGAGGCATAATATGCCACAAGGTCCGGGATACAACAATCCATTTAAAGGCAAGATCCCTTCATTTCTGTGGTCTGACGCTGTTCTCAGGGGTAATGAGTTTAACCATAAAGATGGCCTTATTGGAGTTGAAAGGCTTGATTCGAGCATAAAAATGATATTGAATCTTTCAGGAAACTGCCTTATAAATCAACACTCCGACATCAACCGGACTATAAGAATACTTCAGGACACTTCTTTATGTGAGTTTATAGTCTGTTCTGACGTATTTATGACTCCAAGTGTAAGATTTGCTGATATATTATTACCGGGAACATCAATGTTTGAGAATGAGAATATAACAACTCCATGGGGATACGGTGACTATATAATTTATAACCAACAGGCGATAGAACCATTGCATGAATGCCGATTTGAATACGATTGGCTCAGGGATCTTTCTGATAGACTTAAGCTGCGGAACGAGTTTACTGAGGGCAGACGATCTGTAAGAGACTGGTTAAAGAAATCATATGAAGACTTGATGATATTGGAGCCTGAGCTGCCGCAGTTTGAAGAGTTCGCAGCAAAAGGGATTTACAGATTCAATGATAATCCATTGATAATAGCATTTCAGAAACAGATAGAGGATCCCGAGAACAATCCTTTCCCTACGGATTCTGGAAAGATAGAGATTTTTTCAAAAAGACTTCTTGATAAGGATAATCCTGATGAAATACCGCCGATACCAAAATATGTGAAAGGTTTTGAGGGAGTAGGGGATCCTTTGATGGGAAAATATCCATTTCAATTGATAGGATGGCACTCCAAAAAAAGAACTCACTCAATTCAGGACAACACAGCAGGATTAGAAAGAATTGAACCGCAGACTGCGTGGATAAATCCCATAGATGCAGAAAGGAAAGGCATATCAAGTGGAGATTTAATAGACATCTGGAATGACAGGGGCCGGACCCAAATCATTGCATTTGTTACCGACAGGATAATCAAGGGGGTCATAGCGGTCGCACAGGGTGCCTGGTATACTCCGGATAAGAATGGCGTGGACTTAAGGGGATCAATCAACGTCTTATCAACATCAAAAGCGACACCTTTGGCTAAAGGTAATCCCCAGCATTCAAATCTTGTAGACATTAAACCAATAAAATAGAGAGGGTCAACCCCTCTCTATTGCTGTCAATCCTGTTCTTACAATCTCTAAGATTCCAAATGGCTTCATCAATTCAATGAATGCATTATTTTTGTCTTCATCCCCTGTGACCTCAACGGTTATGCTTTTCGGCGCAATATCTACTGTCTTTCCCTTGAAAACATCCGCTAGTTGAATTATCTCAGATCTGGTTTCCTTTGTGGATGATATTCTTAGGAACATAAGTTCCCTGAGGATAGACTTTTTACATGTCAGGTCAGTGATCTTGATAACATTGATCAGCTTATTCAATTGTTTAGTGATCTGTTCCAGTACCTCCTCGTCTCCTGTAACGGTTACAGTTATCCTTGAAATATTTGGATCCATCGTCTCAGCAACATTCAGGGTATCAATATTATAGCCTCTTCTAGTGAAGAGTCCAGCCACCTTGCTAAGTGTACCAGCATAGTTTTCAACCGTTATGGATAGTACGTGTCTATCCTTATTCATTATCTCCACCTCCAGTGTGCAAGTGTTGGGAAATCAGGATTTACCCTGCACTGAATTAAACACGGCTCATTTGTTCCGTAAGCTTCTTTAAGTACTTCATCAATCTGGGAATCCTCCTCAATCAGATATCCCTTGATGTTATAGGCCTCTGCCAGCTTCATGTAATCAGGATTAAAACCAATATCGATCCCATAATAGCTCTCATTGCCATAGGCATTCAACTGAAGCTCACGAACCATACCGAGTCTTTCATTCGTTATGATAACTACCTTTATGTCCAGATCATGTTCCCTGACAAGAGCCAGTTCACCCATAAGCATCTGGAATCCGCCCTCTCCCATAACAGCAGTAACTGTCGTATCATTATCTGCCGCCATTCTTGCACCTATAGCTGCCGGTAGACTATACCCCATGGTTCCCAATCCACCTGAGGTAAAGTACCTTCTGCTATCATCTGCAAGAAAATAATGAGCTGTCCATATTTGATTCTGCCCTACATCAGAGGTTACAACAGCTTTACTGCCTGTTTTATCGGAGATTGATTTTATTAATTTACATGGGTTTGTTCCTTGGGCATCCCATTCTCTATTTAGGTTTTCCTCCATGTACCTCTTCCGCTCCAGTATTATCCCGTCTGTCCATGGGGATATGTCCGAAGTATAGTCATATGTATTCAATTGCCGAAGAATTGCTCCCGCATCACCAACAACTGGTGTATGAGTCTTTACATTTTTACCTATCTCGGCTGGGTCTATGTCTATATGGATAACATGCTGTGAAGTGTTCTTGTGAGATATGACCGCAGTGGATCTGTCCGCAAATCTTGCTCCGATTACTATAATCAAGTCAGCTTTATTCATAGCTTTGTTTACAAAAGGATATCCATGTGAGCCCAATAAGCCTGCAAAATAGGGATTGCCGTTTGGAAAGCCGTCAACTCCCATAAGTGTACATACTACAGGCATCCTGGTTTTTTCAACAAATTCAACCAGCTCCTTGCTGCACCCTGATGAGTTGATACCGCCACCAATACAAAGTATCGGTTGACGCGAATTGTTTATCTGCTCTGCTATTCTGGTAATCTGCTTTGAATGGCCTGATATAGTCGGCTTATATCCTCTGATGTCAACCTCCGAAGGATAGCTGAATTCAATTTCCTCATCCTGGATATCCTTAGGAATATCGATAAGGACTGGACCCTTTCTCCCGGTATTTGCTATGTGGAAAGCCTCCTTGATGATCCTCGGCAGATCCTTTGCATTTTTAACAAGGTAATTGTGCTTGGTAAAAGACTCTGATGATCCTACAACATCTGCCTCCTGGAACATATCAGTCCCAATTTTCTTAGAATTGACCTGCCCGGTTATTGCTATAAGAGGTATAGAATCCATGTGTGCAGTAGCAAGCCCCGTAAGCAGGTTGGTTGCGCCAGGTCCTGAGGTTGCTATGCATACTCCAACTTTATTATTTACACGCCCATATCCGCTTGCCATATGGGCAGCTGACTGCTCCTGCCGTACCAATACATGCTTCATATCAAGCTTTCTCATCGCTTCATATAGAGGAAGCACTGCTCCTCCAGGATATCCGTATACCGTATTTACACCCTCAAGTTGCAGACATTTGATTATCGCTTCGGCTGCTTTCATATGTGACTACCTCTCTCCCTTTTAATTTAACGCTTTGACACAATAAACCTTAAATAAAATTTTCTTACAATTGTATCATGCAATGTATAAATAAAGCAATATGATTCTGAATTTTCAACATAATCATCATAATAGTGTGGTAAAATATTATTCAGGAGCATCACAATTATTGTAAAAAGAACATTCAAGGACGAAGGATGTAATATGGAAACTAAACATATAATAAAACTATACAAATCATTTCATAGATCAGAGTTTGAGGAATACTTTCAACAGCTCGGCAGAGAGACCAGAAAGGATGAATACTCCGGTGAGGGCTGGAGAGCAAAGGTAGGAGATGAGGCTGAGAAATGGTTAGGTTCTTTCAAGATGAACCAGATCAGGATAGATCTCTGGTTGAGAGAGGATATAGAAGAGGAATTCCTGGATTCTATGAGGATCAAATTCCTAAGAGGCGGAGGATAAAGCCATTTTTGCGTACTATATAGGACTACGGGGTATAATTTTGTAAACGCAGTGATCAGATAACCGTGACTTTTCTGGGGGGAATGATTGTGAGTGAAGGTAAAGGAAATTCTGGGAAACTAAGTATGGAGGAATTATCACTGTTTTCATATCAACTGTCAGTGATAATGAAGTCAGGAGTGCCATATCTGGAAGGGCTGGAGATAATGAAGGATGAGCTTGAAAATGGCAGGCTCGAGTCTCTTTCTGAGGGGATCTATGAGGATGTAAAGGCTGGGAAAAAGCTTTATGAATCCCTGCGAAGCAAAGATCTGTTCCCTGGTTATTTCATTCAGATGACTGAAATAGCGGAGAAGACAGGCATGCTCGATTTGGAGATGGAAAGGCTCAGCAAATTTTATGAAAAGCAGGAGGCTATACAGTATAAGGTCAGGAGTGCTCTTGTTTATCCTGTTATCCTTTTTGTCCTTATGTCAGCTGTCCTTATGCTTCTTGTGCTTAAGGTATTCCCGGTATTTCAGGATGTTCTCTCCACACTTGGAGGCAATCTGCCTGAGTCATCAAAGATACTATTAAGCACCGCAAAAAGCCTGCAGAGTGCAGCTATCTGGATCATGATGATATTAGGTGTGATTGTAGCTGGACTGCTTATTTATTCCAGAAGCAGTAAGGGCGGAGCAAAACTTGACTCCTTCCTTCTTGGATCCAGATTGTTTGGAGGCCTTTACAAGCGTCTGATAACACTAAGGTTTTCTCAGGGTATGAGCATGATGGTTAAAGCAGGGATACCATTCGAAGAAGCTGTGGGAATGTCCGCTCCTCTAACAGACAATAAATTCGCAATTGAGAGGCTAAGGGAAGTTCAGGAAAGGCTATTAAATGGTGAATCCATACCCGATGCTATGCAGTCAGCTGGTATATTCCCTTCACTTTTCAATCAAATGATAAGAGTTGGAGTGAAATCAGGGCAAGTTGATTCCACACTGGAAAAGCTATCTGATATATATGAGGTGGAGCTTGAAAGATCTGCAAATAGATTAGCATCATCAATTGAACCGACACTTGTAATAATACTATCAGTGGTTGTCGGAATTGTTTTGTTGACCGTAATGCTGCCGATGATCCAGATAATGTCATCTATCGGTTAACTCCATGGAGGTGGAGATATGAAGAAGCTTCTAAGGCCCCTGGGAGGTCAGGGAGTTGTTTTGATGATAGTATTTATAGTAATTATGATTGCTGCTTACAGTGCAGTTTCAACAGTTTCTCAAAACAGCAGTGAGAATTCCATAGAAGCTCTCGAGGAGGCATTGATGAGGGCTTCAGCGCAGTGCTATGCTCTCGAGGGGGGATATCCTCCTTCACTGGAATACTTAAGTGACAATTATGGAGTAGTTTTGGACCTGGATACGTATTATTACCATTATGATGTTCAGGGTTCGAATATAGCCCCACAAATAAAGGTAATCAAAAGGTAGGTGAAATAATGAGAAAAAGGAAAGGAAGAGCTTCTACGGAATTAATACTGGCGATGGTGCTGCTTATCCTTTTTTCAGCAGCTACACTAACGCTGGTCTCCAGTGGTACGGATGTTTACTCGGCGACAACCAGGGTGAGCGATGCTAATTCCAGTCTCAGGGTAGCTGCATCCTACATCTATACCAGAGCAAGGCAGTCTATGGAAGCTGGTTCTATAAGAGTAGCGGTGTATGATTCAATCGATGGAAATTGTCTCGTAATGCGCCAAAGCATAGAGGGTGTACCCTATGAAACGGTAATTTTTATTCATGAAGGGTTTTTAAAGGAATCACTTATACCAATGGGGGGACAGCCTGAACCTGATTCCAGCTTTGAGATAGTGGAGTTATCAGGATTTATGCTCGAGGAGGATGACAGAGGGATCCAGTTTAATGTTTTATTGGAGACTGATGAGCAAAATTCAGCAATTGAAGGGTATATATCCAAGCTGTAGGCCGGGGAGAGGTTATGATGAATTGGTTTAATAGGAAAGCTGAAAAGAAAAGAGGCTTCACAATTGTCGAGTTGATAATATCCGTAGGGACCCTGGCAATCGCCGGAACAATTATGATCCAGCTGTTTATGGGAGCAAAGGATGTTGCCTTGCGCGCAAAGGAGCTTGATAGAAGCGTATTCCTTTCGACGAGGATTATTGAATCTATAAAGTCAGAGCAGTGGGACGAAGAGCCATTGAATAAAATGTATACTGAGTATGCTATGAGATATGGAAATAAGCTTAAAAAAACCGGCTACTACAATGAAGAATGGGAAGAGGTTGAAGAGGGTAGTGAAGATATACTCTTCGTATCGACTCTATCCATGGAAAGCAAAGATATCGTAGAAGAAGATAAGTCCCTTTATGAACTAGCACTCCAGATTCGAAGACTTAAACCATACTTCAAGGGCAGTGAAACGGAGCCGATATTAAATTCGGTGGAAACAATGGTATATATCCGGACTCCTCTGGAGGTGATCGAACCATGATGCTTAGAAACAGGAGAGGCAGCTCAAGCGTTCTTGTGATTTTAACCTTTCTTCTGCTCATGGTGTTCAGCATTCTTGCGATATCATCATCTTACGCCGATTACAGACTTGCTGAGAAGAATGCAGACTGGACCAGGGAGTATTATTTGTTGGAGGGTGAAGCATCAGGTTTCATCAGCTCAATAAACAAAGTCCTTAAGGAGAATAGAGGCATCGAGCTGGAGGATTCCATTAGAATCATACAGTCAACACACCCTGAGGCAGAGATAAAGGACTATCCTGAGTTTATTGAGATATCAAGGATACTTAAAAACGATTCGGGAAGTGAGCTTCTACTTAAGATGGAGATATATAGGCTAGCTCCAGATCAGGCTATAGTAAGTGCCGTTAAGATTTTACCTGAGGATTTTGAATACGATGAAAGCATTGAATTTGAGGATGTGGAGGTAATCGAAAATGATTGATTCGAGTCAGCTCCTTGAAAGAGCGGTAGAAATGAAGGCATCAGATATTTTCATAACAGTCGGCGTACCTCCCACATTTAAAATTGACGGGAAGCTTGTTCCCCTGGAGCATCCTGTTCTAAATCCCGAGGATACTGAGGAGTTCGCCAAGAGCCTTTTTAAGCGGGAGGAACACTACAAGGAATTTCTTGAGAACGGAGACAAGGATTTTTCAGTTTCACTTAAGGGAGTTGGTAGGTACAGGGTGGTAGTGTACAACCAGAGAGGCTCATTTGCCGTAGCCATAAGGGTACTGAGCTTTATACAGGATGAACCCGAGGATTTAAGAATACCACAATCGGTCCTTAACTTTCATAGACGTACAAAAGGACTTGTACTGATCACTGGCCCTACAGGCAGCGGGAAATCAACTACTCTGTCAAAAATCATCGATCTGATTAACAGAAATAGATCCTGTCACATAATTACACTTGAGGATCCAATCGAATATCTGCATAAGCATAACAAGAGCATAGTTGACCAGCGTGAGATAGGTCTTGATGCTAAAAGCTACAGCCAGGCTCTAAGATCTGCCATGAGGCAAGCGCCAGATGTTATCCTCATTGGCGAGATGAGAGACCATGAAACCATTGCGGCTGCACTTACAGCTGCTGAGACCGGGCACCTGGTATTCTCAACGCTCCATACCCTTGGAGCAGCAAAGACCATAGACAGGATCGTCGACATATTTCCCGCTAATCAACAGCAGCAGGTAAGAGTTCAGCTGTCCACTGTACTCCAGGGCGTGGTATCCCAGCAGCTGATACCTTCAGAGAAATTTGGAAGAGTGCCAGCCTTTGAGATAATGCTTGCTAATCCCGCTATAAGGAACCTTATCAGGGAAGGAAAGGTGCCCCAAATAGATGCTGCGATACAAACAGGAAGATCAGACGGTATGACAAGTATGGATCTAAGCCTTGCCCAGTTATGTAATGAGGGTTATATATCCAGAGACGACGCTATTCAATATAGCTTCAATCTGGACGTTCTATCCAGATATCTTAAGGAGGAATAGAACAGACCTCACTGATTTTACAATGGGGTGTTTTTATGAAAAGACTTTTTGGAATAGCTTTAATATTAGTATTTATATTAGTACCAGCTGCAGCAAATGCAAGCTCGACGGTATTAAATCTTGATGGGACTCAGAGCGGCTGGGCTGAAAGTGAGCTTAGACAAGCATTCGCATATGGGCTGACTTACTCAGATGTCATGAGCAATTATAAGAGAGATATCACCAGGGAGGAATTTTCCTCCCTTGCAGTCAAGCTCTACGAAGGACTTACTGGAAATAAGGCTTTGGTTGGGGCTAATCCCTTTAGTGACACCAAGAACACTGAGGTTTTAAAAGCGTATAGACTGCAGATAATATATGGCAAATCCCCCACAAGCTTTTATCCTAATGACAAAATTACAAGGCAAGAAATTGCCGTTATGATCACTAGGACCTTGAATGCCTCCGGCATCGGCACAAAGGCTACCAGCTCATCCCTTCCTTTTACTGATAAAGGCCAGGTGTCCTCATGGGCTCTCGATGCTATGCAGTTCGTTTATTCCAACAGTATAATGAAGGGAATAGATTCAAGCAGTATAGGACCACTGCAGAACACAAGCAGGGAGCAGGCTATAGTTCTTATGAAAAGAACCTACGAAAAGTACAGGGGAACAACCGCTGTAGTCCAGCCTCAACCATTACCGATCCAGCCTTCGCCAGTACAAACAGTTACAACC
>DAIPJA010000006.1:0-24671 GCA_036770525.1 Gudongella sp.
CCCCTCCTACAACTACAGCGCTTCTGGGCTTTTTATCCTGAAGATATGATTTTATGGCATCTGTGTCTGGAATGTTCCAAAGACTGAAAATATTCGGCGAGTCAATTCCCGGTATCGGCGGCTTTATTGGGCTTGAGCCTGTGGAAAGCAACAGATAGTCATAGCTTTCCTTATATTGCTCTCCAGTTTTTATGTTCTTCACGTCTACCGTCTTCTCTTCCCTGTTTATCTTCGTTACCTCTGACAGATTTCTGACATCGACGTGATATTTACTCATTATGGTTTCCGGCGTACTAACCAGAAGGGAATCTCTCTCCTCGATTGCGCCACCAATGTAATATGGAAGACCGCAGTTTGCAAAGGAAATATATTCTCCTCTTTCAAATAATACTATTTCCGCACTCTCATCAAGCCTTCTCAATCTTGCAAGTGCAGTTGCACCTCCTGCTACACCACCTACTATTACTACTTTTCTTGACAATTGGGCTCCTCCTCTAAAAATAACTGGTTTATGATCGATTCTGCTTCCTTGCTTGAGACTGAATAGTATACCTCAGTCCCTTTCCTTTCATCCTTCACCAGACCACCAAGCCTTAGCTTGGATAGGTGCTGGGATATGGTTGATTGCGGGATATCAAGACACCCTTGCATATAGGTGACATTATTTGCTCCCTCTCTTACCAGCCCCCTAAGGATACAAAGCCTTACAGGATGTGACATAAGTTTAAGCAATGCCGCCTTTTCCTCCAGCTTGCTAAGATCGTATTTCATCCTCAACCTCCAATCATTGGATATTGTTAAATATTCTCATATCACAATATTAGAATATTAGAATATATATGTCAATAGTAATCAAAAAATAAAAAGCAACCCGTTCAGGGTTGCAATTTCTTATAGTTTTATCTTGCTCCAAGCTCTTTGTCTATCATCATTAAGCCATGGAAATGGTGCTGAACTCCCTTAAGCTTGAATATGATGTCCTTCATATTGTTCTCTTCCTCGACCTGTTCTTCTACAAACCATTGCAGGAACTGAATCGCCGGATAACACTTCTCCTCAGTTGCAAGATCAACAAGATTGTATATCCTTGACGTTACAAGCTTCTCGTGCTCAAGTGCCGCTTCAAAAACCTCCAGGAATGATCCGTAGTCATTCTTAGGCTCAGTCATGGCCTTCATAGTTACCCTTCCATCCATATCATTGATAAATCCGTAGAATTTCATTGCGTGCCCATATTCCTCTTTTGCCTGCTCAACCAGGAAATGGCTCATCCCTCTCATGTTTTCAGATTCGCAGTAAGCCGCCATGGCAAGATAATAATAGCCTGAAAGCAGTTCGAAGTTAAATTGGTCGTTAAGTGCTGCAAGTAATTTTTCGTTCATTTTATCCTCCTGTAATAATTTAGTTTGCTCTATTCGCTCAAGCCTATGTATACCCATAAAGATCGGTTATAATCAGCCTGAGGCCAGGCATCACGATCTGGGATCGTATATTGCATAGACTGAATAGACCGAAAGATTGCTTTCTGCCATTAGCTTGATAATAATGGGAATAGATTGAGTTAAAATATTCAGCTCCACACCATTGTACTTAAAAATAATATCCTCTTTCTCAACCAGCCTTGATATATTAAATAAGCTGGTCAGACTTTCCTCAACCCTTGGAAGGTTCATACCTCCGACCTGAAAGAAAACCCTTTGTTTCTTTCCGCTATAATCCTTATGATCGATTCTGTTTATAAGTAAAATCTCATTCATCTTCTTACCCCTTTATCTCAAGCTATGTGGATATGATACCCAATACTGAAGCGTTGACTCTATTTTTCTTTGTAACTTGCCGCTTATTTGGGTATAATGATTCAGTATCGGTAAGGAGGTGGAGAAGCTATGGATGCGTTGGAAAAATGTATTTTATTCAAGGGTGTTCGGCTAGAGGAAGCTATCGAGCTGATAAGTGGAACGAACTCCATTAGAAGGACCTATAATGCAGGCGACTATATTGCAATGGAGGGTGAGCCGTGCGATCATCTCTCAATAATACTGGAAGGAGAAATCGAGATCCATAAGCCCTTCTCATCAGGCAAGGTTGTAACTATAAATCATTTCAGTGTCGGAGATGTCTTTGCTGAGTCCTTGGTTTTTTCACACAAGAAGGAGTATCCTGCCACTGTTGTATCAACCACCGAGAGCATCATACTTATGATACCCAGGGATGAGCTGGTTTTACTGCTTACAAAAAATGGCAGGGTTCTTGAGAACTTTGCAGGCGTACTCTCCAAAAGGATCCATATGCTCAATGACAGGATTACAGACCTCTCTCTGGATACCGCCAGAAAAAAAATAGTAAATATTTTACTTTTGGAGTATAGCCGTCAGAAATCCAGATACATTGCTCTTCCTTACAGCAGAAAGAAAATGGCAGAACTGATAAACATCCCAAGGCCTTCTCTCTCAAGGGAGCTTATCCGGATGAAGGAAGACGGGCTGATCGATTTCTATAAAAACAGGTTCAAGATCATTGATCTTAAAGCTTTGGAAACGATACTCCAGCAATAAACTTACTCCTTAAGTCGACATTATTCTATTCATAGAATATCCCCAAAAAATAAATGTTGACATTTACTCATTTTAGTATAGAATAAAATTTGAGATAAAAGAAAGGAGGTCGTGAAGATGATAATCAGAATAAATGAAAGCATTGCTAATAAAATAATCATAGTTTTTGGTCACGACCTATGCTCTGGTATCAGGTAAACTAGTACTTTAGCCATAGGCGTGTGCCTATGGCCTTTTTGTCCTCATTTTCTTTATTATGTTAAAGCAATTGACATGCCATAGGCCTATGACCTATGGCATTTTTATATTGGGAGGTTTTAATATGAAGGATGTGAAAAAAATACTGCCCTTTACCAAGGGCTACGCCGGACTATACTTGCTGGGTATACTTGCCGTGGTGATATCACAGCTGTTTAATACTCTGGGTCCTCTTATAATAGGAACTGCAGTAGACTCAGTAATTGGTGACAAGGCTGCTTCATCTGCAATAGCCGGCAGCGTTATACAATTTCTCGGAGGAAGGGAAGCATTAAGGTCCAGTCTGTGGATGATTGGAGCAATAATAGTTCTCAACACGATGTTAAGAGGAATTTTTCTGTACCTAAAGGGTTATTTGTCAGTTAAAAGCGCAGAGGATATCTCGATGAAGATCCGGAATTCTCTTTATGATCATATACAAAAGCTGCCGTATAGCTACCATGTGAAGGCAGATACCGGAGATCTTATTCAAAGGTGCACCTCCGATGTTGAAACTATCAAGAGGTTCCTCTCTGTGCAGTTGATTGAGGTCGCAGGTTCATTATTCATGTTGCTGTTTATACTTCAGATAATGCTAAGACTCAATATTAGCATGGCTCTTGTATCCGTAGCTCTCCTGCCCTTGACCTTTACATTTGCCCTGATTTTCTTCAGAAGGGTCCAAAGGGATTTTAAAGAAGCAGATGAGTCAGAGGCGAAGCTAACAACTACCTTACAGGAAAATCTCACCGGGATAAGAGTAGTGAAGGCTTTTGCAAGGGAAGCATACGAGCTTGGAAAATTCGATATCAGAAACAGCGAGTACAGAGTTCTCGTAAATAAGCTAATTATGAATCTGGCAATGTACTGGTCAGTTTCAGACTTCATAAGTATGCTTCAGGTCGGTCTTACCATAGTGGTCGGTACCTGGATGGTCGTTCAGGGGAATCTGACACTTGGTGTCCTGATCTCTTTTATAAGCTACGTCAATATGATGGTTTGGCCAGTGAGGCAGCTTGGAAGAACACTCACCGACATGGGAAAGGCAACTGTTTCCATCAAGAGAATTGATGAGATTTTGTCCACTCCCGTTGAGATACTCGTTGAGAATGGAGAGAAACCTGAGGTCCATGGAAATATCGAGTTCAGGGATGTAAGCTTCAGCTACGAAAAAGACAGAAGGGTTCTGGATCATATAAGCTTTTCCGTAGAGAAGGGTCAGACCTTGGCAATAATAGGCTCAACCGGCTCAGGAAAAAGCTCATTGGTCCATCTGCTGCCAAGACTTTATGATTACGATGACGGCTCAATTAAAATTGATGGAAGAGAGCTTAAGTCAATCGACAGACAGTGGGTAAGAAAAAATGTCGGATTGGTTCTTCAGGAACCATTCCTATATGCAAAAACGATCAAGGAAAATATTAGACTTACCGATCCCACTAAGGAGGATAAGACCGTTTTTGCTGCTGCAAAGACTGCATCTATCCACAATGATATTCAGTCATTTGATAAGAAATACGACACTCTCGTAGGAGAAAGAGGGGTATCGCTCTCAGGGGGCCAGAAGCAAAGGATGTCGATTGCAAGGACAATAATAAGTGAAACCCCGATAGTAGTATTTGACGATTCACTCTCTGCAGTCGATACTGAAACAGATGTTCAAATAAGAAGAGCTCTTTCAGCCAGGAGGAACAAATCCACAACCATAATAATATCTCATAGGATTTCTACAGTTTCCGAGGCAGACATTATTTTAGTCATGGACAAAGGGAAAATTGTTCAGAAGGGTACTCATGAGGAGCTTATCAATACTGAGGGACTATATAAAAGAGTTTATGAGATCCAATCCTCAATTGATGAGGATCTGGAAGCCGTTTAGGAGGTGGATCTATGGATGAAGTTAAAAATAAAGCGCCAAAGGTGGAGCTGAGGATATGGAAGGATTTCTTTACCTATCTGAAACCCTATAAAAAGGAGTTCCTTAAGCTTACCGGAATTATGGCCGCCTTGGGCGCTATGGACAGTACCTTTCCGCTATTGTCAAAATATGCGGTTGATAATTTTATAGAAAAAAACTCCCTCGATGGGCTTGGGGGCTTTATAGTAATTTATATTCTTGCCGTTGCAATACTAAGCGGTATAATATTTGTCTTCATAAAGCTTGCAGGAAGACTTGAAACCTCAATGGCACACGATATAAGAAGGATAGGATTTGTAAGGCTTCAAGAGCTTTCACTGTCGTATTATGACGATAAGGCGGTTGGGTGGCTGATGGCAAGAATGACCTCCGACATAAACAGACTCAGCGAGACTATAAGCTGGGGGTTGGTCGATCTGGCCTGGGGTATGACGATGATGACAGGAGTAACGATATACATGTTTATTCTGAATGCAAGGCTTGCAGCGATAACATTGTCGGTTATACCTATCCTCGCAGTTATAAGCGTCTACTTTCAAAGAAGGATATTGGTCGCACAAAGGGAGGTAAGAAAGATCAATTCACAAATAACCGGTGCTTACAATGAGGATATTCAGGGAGCTAAAACAACGAAGACTCTTGTAAGGGAAGAATTGAACCTTAAAGAATTCTCTGGTTTGACTTCTTCACTCAGAAACAGCTCTATTAGAGCCGCGGTACTGTCATCGGTTTACCTCCCTCTAGTCATCGGCCTTGGCAGTGTTGGTACTGCTCTTGCCTTAAGCTTTGGAGGCGGGTATATCCTTACAGGAGCGATAACCTATGGTACCCTGGTTGCTTTTATTTCCTATACCTCTCAATTTTTTGAGCCGGTTAGGCAAATGGCAGTGATTTTCGCAGAAATACAGGGTGCACAGGCATCTGCCGAAAGAGTATTTTCTTTACTCCGTGAGGAGCCTGCCATTAAGGACAGCGAGGAAGTATTGAATAAATACGGCGATATATTCAACCAGAAAAAAGAGCTTTGGCCAAGTATAAAGGGGAAGGTGGAATTCAAAAACGTAAGCTTCCATTACAATCCCGATGAGCCTGTTCTCACCGACTTTAATCTTTCAGTGGATCCAGGTCAAACGATCGCTTTGGTTGGCGAAACCGGGTCAGGGAAGTCCACTATAGTCAATCTGTTCTGCAGGTTTTACGAGCCCGTTAAGGGTGAGATACTGATCGATGGTTACAATTACAAGGATATGCCGCTCAACTGGATCCATGATAATCTTGGTTACGTTCTTCAAGCTCCACACCTATTCAGCGGAACAATCAGGGATAATGTAAGATATGGTAAGCTTGATGCAACCGATGAGGAGATAGAGGAAGCCTGCAGGCTTGTCAACGCACACAGCTTCATAACAGAGATGAAGGATGGGTACGATACCCAGGTAGGAGAGGGAGGAAATCTTCTCTCGACAGGTCAGAAGCAATTGGTTTCATTTGCCAGGGCTATAGTCAGAAACCCGCAGTTGTTCGTCCTGGACGAGGCGACATCATCGATCGATACCGAGACAGAAAAGATTATCCAGGATGCTATATCCAGAGTACTTGAGGGCAGAACAAGCTTCGTAATAGCCCACCGGTTGTCTACAGTTAGAAATGCTGACAGGATACTGGTTATCAGGGATGGAAGGGTTATTGAGGATGGAACCCACAGAGAGCTTATTAAGGCAAGAGGCTACTACTACAGCCTTTACAGCAATCAGTTTATGGATGAAAAGAGCAAGGCGATCTTAGGTTAACTAAGAGCCTTGCTCTTTTTCTTATTATACTGGTGATCTATCAGTCTTGCAGATGCCAGATAGTATAGGTATCCACCTGCATATCCGCCTAAAATATCTGTTGGCCAATGAACACCAAGGGAAAGCCTGCTTAGTCCCATGATAGCAATATACAGGATAGCTGCTGCGTATGGAGTTTTTGGATCAGTTTTACCCTCCTGCTTCCTTGCTATTAGAAATGCTATAGTCAGAAACATGGACATTGAAACCATGGAGTGACCGCTTGGATAGCTTAATCCTCCCTCCTGGACTTTAAAAAATTCCTCAGGCCTGACCCTTTGGAATATCTGCTTTAGAGTATGATTTGCAATCCAGCTTCCCAATGATGCAGATAAAAGCATGCAGGCAGAATAATAGTACCTCTTGATCAGCATATAGACAATTGCCAGCCCAACAGCAGGAAACAGAAACAGCTCCGATCCCAGGAATGAAATTACCTTCATAAATGACAGTATTCCAGGACTCTGATTTTCACTTATCCATAGCAAAAGCTTTTCATCGAAGAGGATACCCTTGTTATCCCACCCTGCAAGCAAACCCAAATAGAGTAAGATTACGAAACAAAAGATGATCAATATCTTCCTGGTATGTTTCATTTTCTGCATTTCCCTCTTTCTAAAAGAAGCAACGGGCAAGCCCGTTGCTTCTTTATCAACCTCTTCTTTTCTTCTTTGGCGCTATATGGATAGCTGCCTCATCCAAGCCCAATGCTGCCTCAAAAAAGGCCTCTGACAGGGTAGGATGTGCATGGATCGTACGCTTGATTGCTGATACATCCATGTTGTTCGATATTGCCAGTGCACCCTCATGGATCAGGTCATTTGCATGGGGGCCGATGATGTGTACTCCCAATATCCTGTTGTTCTCATTGGATGCAAGGATTTTTATTATCCCGTCTGTTTCGCCTAAGGATAGAGCCTTGCCGTTGGCCGAGAACATGAACTTGCTAGATCTGTAGTCTATGCCCTTCTCCTTCAGCTGCTCCTCAGTGAATCCAACCTGGGCAACTTCAGTCATTGTGAACACGCATGCAGGCCAGTGCTCGTGGTTCAAATCTGGCTTGTGACCCATTATGGTCTCAACGACATACTCGCCCTGTGAAGATGCAACATGAGCCAGTTGTATCCCCTTGGAATTTACATCACCAATAGCATATATCCCTGGCACAGTAGTCTCATAGCTGTCGTTGACTTTGATGCCTCGTCCCGAGAATTCTACCCCGATTCCCTCAAGGTTTAATCCCTCAACCAAAGGTGCTCTTCCAGATGCTATCAGCACATAATCGCCAATTACTTCAATTTCTTCGTCCTTTTCCTTATAGCGTGCGACCACCTTCAGACGTTCGCCGTCCTTTGTGATCTCCTTTGCCCTGATGTCGACATATGTTTCGATCCCCTGCTTTTTCAGCATTGGGGTGAGTCTTTTGGCTATCTCCTTGTCTCCATCCTTCAGTATCCTGGATGCCAGAAGTATTACGTGAGAACCAAGCTCCTTGTAAATGCTTGCAAACTCAAGCCCTATTACTCCACCGCCAACAACTATAAGTGTTTCAGGTACATGATCCAGCTCCAGAAGATCGTCTGAAGTGATCACTCCCGGAAGATCTATGCCTTTTGTCTCAGTCATCTGGGGATAGGAGCCTGTTGCAATTATTATATTGTCAGCCTCTACCTCCCTGGAGCCACCTCCATTAAGCTGTACGTTAAGGGTGTTCTTATCCTTAAATGACGCTTTGCCCTGTATCAGTTCAATATTCGGGTAAGACCCGATCAGCCGCTCAATGCCGCTGACCAGGTCGTTTACTACCTTGTTTTTTCTTTCAAGCAATGCCTTCCCATCAAGACTGAAGCCGTCCACCTTTATGCCAAACTCATGCGAATTCCTGAGATCTGACAATATCTGAGCATTTCGAAAATAGGTTTTTGTCGGTATACAACCTCTATTGAGACATGTACCTCCAATTTCCCTGTTCTCTATAAGGTAAACCTGCGCTTCCAGCTGTGCAGCCCTTATTGCAGCGACGTAGCCTCCAGGCCCGGCGCCAATTATAGCAATTCTTTTTGTCAAACGGTACACCTACCCTTCATATTTGACGATTATATCACGGGCAGCCTTTACTTCGTTTGGTCTTCGTACTACTGTGTTGTGAGGTGCTGATTTGACCATCTCAGGATCCGCTTCTGCTTCCTCGGCTATTTTTATCATAGCTTGGATAAACTCATCAAGAGTCTCCTTGCTCTCAGTTTCAGTAGGCTCTATCATAAGCGCCTGGTTTATGATAAGCGGGAAGTAAATCGTAGGCGGATGGTATCCCATATCCAGCAATCTCTTGGCAATATCCAAGGTAGTTACCTCGCTTAGGGTATCCTTCAAGCCGCCAAGGACAAACTCATGCTTGTATATAGTGTCTATCGGCAGATAATAATGATCCTTCAGCTGACTCATAATATAGTTTGCATTAAGAACTGCCATTTCGGAAGCCTTCTTAAGACCATCACCACCCAATGTCAGGATATAGGTGAACGCTCTTACAAGAATACCAAAGTGTCCATAGAAATCCTTAACCTTACCTATGGTATTTGGATAGTCATAGTCAAAGAAATATCTTTCACCTTCCTTTTCCACCATAGGAACAGGAAGGAATTCAACCAGCTCCTTCTTTACCCCAACAGGTCCTGAACCAGGTCCTCCTCCACCATGTGGAGTTGAGAATGTTTTGTGAAGGTTGAAGTGTACTACGTCAAAGCCCATGTCACCAGGTCTTGCATGACCCATAATAGCATTAGCGTTTGCACCGTCATAGTACAATAACCCGCCGGCATCATGAACAATTTTTGCTATTTCCAGAATACCCTTGTCAAATATACCAAGTGTATTTGGATTTGTAAGCATCAAGCCTGCAGTATCTTCACCAACAGCTGCTTTAAGGGCATCAAGGTCAACCAGTCCGTCTTTAGTGGATTTGATCTCAACTATCTTATACCCGGCCATAGCTGCAGTAGCAGGGTTAGTGCCGTGAGCAGAGTCCGGAACTATGATCTTGTTTCTATTAAGATCTCCTCTCTTCTCATGGTATGCTTTTATCAGCATTATTCCAGTCAGCTCTCCATGTGCACCGGCCGCTGGCTGAAGGGTCATTCTGTCCATTCCGGCAACTTCACACAGATACTTTTCCAGCTCATAAAGCAATTGCAGAGATCCCTGAATACAGTCCTCAGACTGGTGAGGGTGAAGATTCGCAAAGCCATCGAATCTTGCAGTATCTTCGTTTATTTTTGGATTGTATTTCATTGTACAGGAGCCCAGCGGATAAAATCCCGTATCGACTCCGTAGTTTTTGTTGGATAGATTTGTGTAATGTCTGATGACATCAACCTCAGTTAACTCAGGAAGTTTCAGCTCCTCCTTACTTACGAAGTCATCTGGTATAAGGCTGCCAAGCTCCTTGTCTTCCACATCAAGCGGCGGAAGCATATAAGCTTTTCTTCCTGGTTTGGAAAGTTCGAATATCAATTTATCGTAGTTTCTCATTATATCCCCTCCAATACGCCAGTCAGCCTATCAATTTCTTCTTTCGTTCTCTTCTCAGTTACCGCATAGAGGATTCCACCCATCATTTCAGGATAATCCTTGCCCAAGTCGTAGCCGCCGATCATATTCTCAGCTCTCAGGGCTTTACTAATATCCATAGGATCCTTGTCTGAAATCACTGCAAACTCCTTGAAGAATGGTTTATCGAACATAGGCTTATATTTTCCTGACTTTGTCAGTTGTTCGAAAGCATAATGAGCCTTCTTGGTTGACTGCATAGCTACCTCTCTCAAGCCTTCCTTGCCTAGAGTAACCATATAGATAGTAGCTGCCAGTGAGTTTAATCCCTGGTTAGAGCAGATATTTGATGTTGCTTTTTCTCGTCTGATATGCTGTTCTCTTGCGGTTAGTGTAAGAACGAATGATCTCTTGCCGTCAAGGTCCTCTGTCTGTCCGACGATCCTTCCGGGAAGCTTTCTGATATAGTCGTTCTTAACAGCCATAAATCCAAGGTATGGGCCTCCGAAGCTTACTGGTATACCCAATGATTGTCCTTCGCCAACCACAACGTCAACCCCCAGATCACCCGGCTTCTTCAAGATTCCAAGGGATATTGGATCAACTGAGGCTACAAATGTAGTTTTCTTGCCTTTGTGAGCAACTTCTCCAAGCGCCTTCAGATCTTCGATTATACCAAAGAAGTTAGGGCTTTGTACTATTACCGCAGCAGTATTGTCATTTACCAGACCTTCCAGGGCCTCGATATCAGTCACTCCATCCTTGATGTCAACTTCGATGACCTTCAAATTCTGAACATGGGCATATGTGTGAAGGATCTTTCTTGCATCAGGTTTAACTGATTTGGATATTACTATCTCGTCCTTCTTAGAGTATGCTGCCGCCATTAGCGCAGCCTCAACAACTGCTGTTCCTCCATCATACAAAGAAGCATTTGCAACATCCATTCCAGTTAGATTGCAAATAAGTGTCTGGAATTCAAATATATACTGGAGAGTTCCCTGACTTATTTCAGGCTGGTATGGTGTATAGGAAGTATAATACTCACTTCTAGATATTATATGGTTCACAATTGAAGGGATATAGTGGTCATATGCGCCTGCACCTAAAAAGCTTGTCAGCTTTGTCATTGAACAGTTCTTGTCAGCCAGGCTCTTAAGGTATGACACTACCTCCAGCTCGCTTTTGGATTTGGGGATGTTAAGCTCCCTGTCCATGTGGACCTCTTTCGGGATATCCTCAAACAGTTGGTCTACGCTTTCAAGGCCGATGGCCTTGAGCATTTCCTGGATATCCTCAGGTGTATTGGGTATATAAGGATGCATATTATACCTCCTCAGCTAAAAACTTTTCGTAATCCTCACTTGTCATTAATTCATCAAGCTCCGCCTTGTCAGCTATCTCGATCTTGATCATCCAGTTTTCGAAAGCATCTGCATTAAGAAGTGCCGGATCATCAACCAGTTCTTCATTTACTTCTACAACTTTTCCTCCAACTGGCAGATAAACGTCTGACGCTGCCTTAACTGACTCAACAGCTGCAAATGCCTCTCCCTTTTCAAATTCATCATCGACCTCTGGAAGCTCAACATAAACTATGTCTCCAAGATGATGCTGTGCATAGTCTGAAATCCCTACAAACGCAAGATCTCCCTCGACCTTTACCCATTCATGATCCTTAGTGTAATGATATCCCTTTGCAACTTTCATATTTGAACCCTCCTATTTTTTCTTATTCAAAAATTTCTTGCTTATTACCTTAGCTTTGGCAAATTTGTTTCTGATCTTGATATCAAGCTCAGTGCCAAGCTCAGTATACTCAGATTTCACAAGAGCATTGCCTATGATCTTGCCTAAAGTCGGACTCATGTAGCCTGTAGTTACATGGCCTATCTTCTCTCCATCTTTATAGATTTCATATCCTTCTCTTGCTATTCCTCTGTCGATCATCTCAAAGCCCACCAGCTTGCGCTTAAGGCCTTCGCTCCATTGCTTGTTCAGAGCTTCCTTTCCAATAAAGTCTGATACCTTGTCAAGCTTGACGAAGTATTTAAATCCAGCTTCCAATGGTGATATGGTGTCGTCGAATTCATGCCCGTAAAGAGGCAGCGAAGCTTCGAATCTCAAGGTGTCTCTGCATCCCAAACCACAAGGCATGATCTCTTCGTCCTTGCCAGCTTCCAGGATAGCATTCCAAACCTTGACTATCCCTGCGTTGTCTGTATAGATCTCAAAGCCGTCCTCGCCGGTATATCCAGTCCTTGAAACCATACAATCGACACCTGCGACAGATACTTTCCTCTCAAGGAAGAAAAACTTGATTTGTGAAAGGTCAAAATCTGTCAATTTTTGGAGAACCTTTTGTGCCAGTGGTCCTTGAATAGCCACCTCACCTACTGTGTCGGAAATGTTTGCGGTCTCGACATCGAAGTCTCCCTTGTTGGCAAGTATCCATTTATAGTCCTTGTCGGTGTTTGAAGCATTGACTACCAGGTAGAAATCTTCTTCGCCAAATCTGTAAACCAGAAGGTCATCGACGACTCCTCCCTCAGGATTGCAAAAATGTGTATAGATGATTTGGTTGTCGACCAGCGTGGTTACATCGTTTGAAACCAGGTAATCAACAAAAGCCAGCGCATCCTTGCCCTTGACAGTGATTTCTCCCATGTGGGATACATCAAACAATCCCACAGCGTTTCTAACTGCCTGGTGCTCAGGAACTAATCCCTTGTACTCCACCGGCAAAAACCAACCGGCATAATCGACAACATTCCCCCCCAGCTTGACGTGTTCTTCATAAAGCGGGGTTTTTTTTGCGTCCATTCAATCACTCCTTCCCATTTGTTGTGTTATAATTTCAATATGCTACACTAATTCTACCCCTTAAGGTCTCCTCTAAACTGAGAAGCCTAAAAGATAAGCTAATTCAGTGCTGTTGCGGGTAGTATGATTTCATTATACATAAGGAGGTTTTTATATGCAATACCGTGAGATTACCAGTGAAAAGTTAAATGTTTCACTATTAGGTTATGGATGTATGCGCTTTCCGGTGGTGGAAGGAGACAATTCAAGGATAGATTTTGAGGAGTCTAAAAAGCTTCTAAAGTATGCGATCGAAAACGGTGTAAACTACATCGATACTGCCTACCCCTATCACGGCGGGAAATCTGAGGATTTTGTGGGTCAGGTACTATCCTGCGGATTGAGGGATAGGGTATATCTCGCGACAAAAAGCCCTGTCTGGCTCGTCAAAGAATATAGTGACTTCATGAAATATTTGGACGAACAGCTCGTTAATTTGCGGACAAATTACGTTGATTTTTACCTTCTCCACTCTCTTGATAAGGACTCCTGGAAAAAAATTGTTGAGCTTAGGGTGTTCGACTTCATCCATGAAGCGAAGTCCTCAGGAAAAGTCAAGAAAATTGGATTCTCATTTCACGACGAGCTGCCGGTTTTCAAGGAAATCCTAGATTCCTTCACTTGGGACTTCTGCCAGATCCAGCTGAACTACATGGACACAGGCTATCAGGCAGGACTTGAGGGATTGATGTATGCGAAGAGCAAAGGAATAGATGTTGTCGTTATGGAACCCCTAAAGGGAGGTAAACTGGCTATTATTCCTCAAAGTTCAAAAGAAGCTATTGAGAGGAAAGCTCCTGAAAGGACTGCTGCAGAGCTGGCTCTAAAATGGTTACAGCAGCAGGAAGGTGTCAAGGTTGTTCTCAGCGGAATGTCAAGCATGGAACAGATTGAGGAAAATATCAAAATTTACTCTGATAATACTCCATTGTCGGAATCTGAGCTTGAGGCAGTGGATTATCTTAAATCCTTCTTCGAAAGCAGAATTGCTGTTGGGTGTACCGGGTGCGAATACTGTCAACCCTGTAAAGCCGGGGTACGGATCCCTGGAATATTTGAGCTGTACAATAATCTTACGGTATATGAGACTGTTGATCAGTCGAAATCATCATACAAAGGCTATATTGAGAAAGGAACCTCTTCACTTTCCTGTGTTGAATGTGGAGAATGTGAAGCAATCTGTCCACAGCAGCTTTCGATAATAAGTCAGCTTAAGGATGCACACAAAGCCTTGATATAAGCTATGCCCTGACCGAATTTATGGCCAGGGCATTTATTTTCCCACATTATCCACATTATCCACAATCCACAGTGGATAAATTTGAAATAGTTTCAAATCTGCTTCATTGCCTAAAAAAATAAAAGCACCGGTTTTCCGGTGCTTCGAAATTATCTCTTACTAAACTGTGGACTTCTTCTTGCTTTCTTAAGTCCATATTTCTTTCTTTCCTTCATTCTTGGATCTCTTGTGAGGTGCCCAGCCTTCTTAAGTAAAGGTCTCAGCTCTCCGTCCGCCTGTAGAAGGGCTCTTGCGATTCCATGTCGAATAGCTCCTGCCTGACCTGTAAATCCGCCTCCATGTACGGTGACCTTTACATCGTACTTGTCCACGGTATCACTTATTGTCAAGGGCTCCTTAGCTATAACCTTAAGTGTTTCATAATTGAAAAATTCGTCGATATCTCTTCCATTTATAGTCATCTTCCCGTTTCCAGGAATCAATCTAACTCTGGCAACTGATGTTTTTCTTCTTCCTGTTCCGATAAATTGTATTGCAGCCATTTACAGTCCTCCCTTCCTACCAGATTAAAATTCGTATACTTCCGGCTTTTGAGCTTCGTGTCCATGCTCAGTGCCTCTGTATACCTTCAATTTCCTGTACATGCTTCTTCCAAGGCTGTTCTTTGGCAACATACCCTTTACTGCAAGCTCGATGATCTTCTCTGGATTCTTGACGATCAGGTTTTTGTAAGGCACCTGTCTCAATCCTCCGGGATATCCTGTATGGTAAGTGTAATTTTTTTGTTCAAGCTTCTTTCCTGTCAATTTAACCTTGTCGGCATTGATGACAATTACGAAGTCACCTGTATCGACATGAGGTGTGTATATAGGTTTATTCTTTCCTCTCAGAATTGTAGCGATCTCAGTGGCCAGTCTACCTAATACTTTATTTTCAGCATCGATTGTATACCATTTTCTTTCGATTTCATTGGCTTTTGCCATGTAGCTTTTCATCTGTTTCCCTCCTTACAACAACTTTTGTCAAGGTGTCAATAAGAAGTTTCCGGGCTTCTTCTTACACACTCTTATATATTCTAATACAACACATTTAGCTTGTCAACATCCTATTTACTCGTAATAAACTTTTTCTAAAAATAATCCCTTTGCGGGAGCAGTATGACCTGCACAGTTTCTGTCTCCTTGTTCGAGTATCCATGGTATGGAATCCTTATCCCTCTGCCCATTTCCAATCTCCACCAAGGTACCAACCATTATTCTTACCATGTTTCTCATAAAACTGTCGCCATCGATCCAGATATCTACCATTTCTCCCTTTTGCCTTATATCTATCCTGTTAACTTTTCTGACAGTGGTTTTAGTAATGCTCCTTCTCCCCTTGAAGGACTTGAAGTCGTGACTACCTATGAAGTGTTCTGCTGCGTACCTCATAACATCTATATCCAGTGGGTACTTGAAGTGATAGCAGAAATTTCTAAGGGTCGGTCTCTCCACCTCGCCGGTATAGATTCTATACCTGTATCGCTTATGGGTAGCACTGAACCTCGAGTGAAAGCTTAGATCCACCTCCTGTGAATCAATTACCCTGATGTCATCAGGAAGCTCATTATTCAGAGCAAACTTGAACTTATCACCCGGTATCGTTGAACCAGTATAAAAATTGGCGACCTGACCCAGCGCATGCACTCCTGCGTCAGTTCTTCCGGAACCTTTTACTGATATCCTCTCTCCCGTGACGGCAAGGATCGCTTCCTCAACCTTCTGCTGCACAGAAACGCCATTCTCCTGATATTGCCACCCATTATATGCAGTCCCGTCGTACTCCAATACCAGCTTTATGTTTCTCATTTGATCACCCCAGATACCTGGTGGCTATGAGGATACCAAAAAATGCTGTCATACCGGTAAGAACCACATAATCCATGTTTTTAAAGCTAAGCTCATTAAGCCTAGTTCTTCCATCTCCGCCCCTATAGCATCTTGCTTCCATTGCAGTTGCAAGATCATCTGCCCGTCTGAAGGCATTTATGAATAATGGTACCAATAGGGGAACGAGGTTCCTGGCCCGATTAAGGATGTTCCCGGATTCGAAATCAGCACCTCTTGCCATTTGTGCCTTCATTATCTTGTCGGTCTCCTCCAACAGAGTCGGTATGAATCTCAAAGCAATTGTCATCATCATGGCAAGCTCATGTGCAGGCAATCCAATTTTCTTAAATGGAGACAATAATCTTTCTATACCATCCGTTAGTGCAATTGGAGACGTGGTCAAGGTCAACAAAGATGTTCCTGTAATAAGGAAAACAAGCCTTAAGGCCATGAAAACAGACTGCCTAAGCCCCTCCTTGGTTACAGTGAGCGGACCAAGCTCAAAAAGTACCTCTCCCTTGGTCATAAACAGGTTAATTGCAAAGGTGATAAGTATTATGAACATCAAGGGTCTTAATCCCTTTAAAATGAACTTAACAGGGAGCTTTGCCGTTTTTATGACTGCAGCAATGAATAGGACTATGAAAATATACGGATAAAATTTGGATATGAAGAAAAGGGATGCAATGAAAAGTGCCGTCACCACTATCTTGACTCTGGGATCAAGCTTGTGAATAAGTGACGTTCCCGGGAAATATTGACCTATAGTGATATCCTTAAGCATCCTTCTTACCTCTCAAATATTTCAATATCTCAGCCTTGGCTTCTTCAATAGTCAGCACATCATCCTTGACATCGTGTCCGGATGCTTTGAATTTTTTCATGAATTTGGTAATCTGGGGTATACCTAAACCCATACCCTCAAGCTCGTCAGATCTTCCGAATATTTCTCTTGGTGATCCATCCATGGACAGTCTTCCTCTGTGCATAACAAATATCCTGTTAACCAATCTCGCAATATCTTCCATACTGTGGGAAACCAGTATTATTGTAATATTCTCTTTCTCATACAATGTCCTGATCTCATCGAGGATATCATCTCTCCCCTTGGGATCCAATCCTGCTGTAGGCTCGTCCAGAACAAGTACTTTTGGCTTCATCGCCACGACACCAGCTATGGCCACCCTTCTCTTCTGTCCTCCTGACAGCTCGAACGGGGATCTATCCTTCAACTCCTCGAAATCAAGTCCTACAAGCTCCATGGCATGTCTGACTCTTTCGTCCACCTCTTCCTGTGGCAGTCCAAGATTCTTGGGCCCAAAGGCTATGTCCTTGTATATGGTCTCTTCAAACAACTGATGCTCCGGGTATTGAAATACCAAGCCAACCTTCTGTCTTATATTCTTAAGCTTGGTGCTTTTGTCGGAAAGGCTGTCTCCATCTATAATTATTTCGCCGGATGTTGGCTTCATAAGGCCATTGAGATGCTGAACGAGGGTTGATTTCCCCGATCCGGTATGACCGATAAGACCAATGAACTCTCCCTCTTCAATTCCTAGACTGACATCGTCAAGTGCCTTTTTCTCAAAAGGGGTCCCTGGATTATATACGTAGCTAAGGTTCTTTATTTCAATTATCATAATATGTCCACCAGCTCCTCGACTGAGAGAATGTCATCTCTGAAGTCATAACCTTCTTTGTTCAGCTCATATACGAGCTCAGTTACCTGAGGTACGTCCAAGCCCAAAGATTTTAGGAGATCTACCTTTCTGAATATATCATTTGGAGCTCCAAGCATAACAGACTCGCCTTCATTCAACACAAGTATCCTGTCGGCTTCAACTGCTTCATCCATAAAATGTGTTATCAGAATTATCGTCTTGTTTTTCTCCTTGTTGAGCTTTTTAACAGTATCCAATACCTCCTGACGACCAACCGGATCAAGCATTGCCGTTGGTTCATCAAAAATGATACAGTCAGGTTCCATTGCGAGTATACCAGCTATTGCCACTCTTTGCTTCTGCCCTCCGGAAAGAAGATGAGGAGCATGTCTTTTATACTCTGACATTTCTACTACCTCAAGTGCGTCATCAACCCTCCTGCGGATTTCCGCGGGAGGTATCCCAAGGTTTTCTGGTCCGAAGGCCACATCCTCTTCGACAATGGTTGCGACTATCTGATTATCAGGATTCTGAAAAACCATCCCAGCCGTAGACCTTATGTCCCATATCCGTTCCTCATCCCTTGTGTTGATGCCATTCACAAACACATTGCCATTTGATGGCAGGATAAGCCCGTTGATCATCTTGGCAAGAGTGGATTTACCTGAGCCGTTATGTCCAAGAACTGCAAGAAATTCGCCTCTCTTGACTTCCAGGCTAAGATCCTTGACTGCCAGCTGGATGCTTTCGTCAATATAGGAGCTGTATTCATAGCTGACATTTTCAATTTTTATCATTATATCTTCGTTCATGACGCTACCTCAATCGATTATTCTGTTCCTTGTCCAATATACCATATGGATACCCTTATTTCAATTTTGGATTCATTGTTGAAAAAAAGATGATGAAAGCTAAAGGGACTAAGCATTTCAACTTAATCCCCGAAAATCTACACCAATTCCAAAATTGCTATCTCTGCTCCGTCTCCGCGGCGTGGACCTGCTTTTATAACTCTTGTATAGCCGCCTTTTCTCTCGGCATACTTAGGAGCAATTTCATCAAAAAGCTTCTTTACTACGTCTTCATCATATATAAAGGCCAATGCTTGTCTTCTTGCGTGAAGATCTCCCCTCTTACCAAGAGTGATCATCTTTTCGGCCATTCTCTTCGTTTCCTTTGCTCTTGTAACTGTGGTTTCAATTCTCTCTTCCCTAAGCAATGAAGTAACCTGGTTTCTAAGCATTGCTTTTCTGTGGGCAGTGGGACGACCCAGCTTTCTTAAAGTTGTCACATTAATCCCTCCTTCTTGCTATGATTACTCATCACTGCTCTTTAGGCTCAAACCCAACTCAGCAAGCTTTCTCTGGACTTCCTCAAGGGATTTCTTGCCCAGGTTCCTTACCTTCATCATGTCGTCCTCAGTTTTCTGTGTGAGTTCCTCAACAGTGTTAATTGCAGCTCTCTTAAGGCAGTTGTAGCTCCTTACTGACAAATCGAGTTCTTCGACTGTCATTTCAAGAACCTTTTCCTTCTTGTCCTCTTCCTTTTCCACCATGATCTCTACGTCGCCGACATGCTCAGTAAGACCGATGAATAGGTTAAGATGCTCAGTAAGGATCTTTGCTCCCAAAGAAGTGGCTTCGTCAGCGCTCATAGTACCATTGGTCCATACCTCAAGGACAAGCTTGTCGTAGTCAGTTATCTGACCAACTCTTGTGTTTTCCACGTGGTAGTTTACCTTTGTTACCGGTGTGAAGGATGAATCCACTGGAATAACTCCAACAGGCTGACTGTCCTTCTTATTCTTCTCAGCTATAGAATAGCCTCTTCCTCTTATTAGCTCAAGCTCAATATACAGCCTTCCATCCTCATTGACAGTGGCAATGTATTGATCCTTGTTTACAATTTCAACATCCATTCCTGTAGCTATATCTCCTGCTGTTACAACCTGAGGTCCCTCAGCATCTATGATCATGGTTACAGGCTCTTCTGTGTACATTTTAGCAGCAATTTCCTTGATGTTGAGTATGATTTCAGGAACGTCCTCAAGTACTCCGGGTATTGTTGCAAATTCATGCAATACACCCTGGAATTTTACCGATGACACAGCAGCTCCGGGGAGAGATGACAATAGTACTCTCCTCAGTGAGTTGCCAAGAGTTGTTCCATAGCCTCTCTCAAGAGGCTCTACAACAAATTTCCCGTAGCTTCCATCTTCGCTTAATTCGATGATTTCTATTCTGGGCTTTTCAATTTCAATCATTAATCATAACCCTCCTTGGCTTTTGGTTTTCTAACGGACGAGGGCAACTGATATTGTCTATCTATTATTTCGAGTAAAGCTCGACAATCAAGTGCTCTTCCACTGGGAGGTCTATGTCTGCTCTTGTGGATTCAGCCACAATTGTACCTCTCATCTTCTCAAGGTCAACATTTATCCAGGGTACTGTATTGCCATTGTGGTTTTCCACAAGTGCCTTGAACTTCTCGCTTCCCCTGCTTTTTTCCTTAACTTCGACAACATCTCCTGCTGTGGTCAACAGTGAAGGTATGTTTACCTTATTGCCGTTTAGTAGGAAGTGACCGTGAGTTACAAGCTGTCTTGCCTCAGCTCTTGAGGATGCAAAGCCCATTCTGTAAACTACGTTATCAAGTCTTGACTCCAATATCTTAAACAGGTTCTCACCTGTTATACCTTTCATCTTGTCAGCCATGTCGAAGTACTTGGCCATTTGTGATTCTGAGATCCCGTAGAATCTACGAACCTTTTGCTTCTCCCTTAGCTGCATGCCGTACTCGGTTACTTTCTTTCTGGACGTACCGTGCTGACCAGGAGCAAAGTTTCTCTTGTTCAAAGCACATCTGTCCGTATAGCATCTGTCTCCCTTAAGAAACAGCTTTGTACCCTCTCTTCGGCACAACCTGCATACTGGGCCAGTATATCTTGCCATATCTATCTACACCTCCTATTAAACTCTTCTTCTCTTCGGTGGCCTGCAACCATTGTGCGGGATTGGGGTAACGTCCTTTATCATACTTACCTCAAGTCCTGATGCCTGAAGTGACCTTATTGCAGCTTCTCTTCCTGAACCAGGTCCCTTAACGAATACCTCAACGATCTTTAGTCCATGTTCCATAGCTTTTTTGGCTGCTTCTTCAGCTGCCTGTTGAGCGGCATACGGAGTGGATTTTCTTGACCCTCTGAAGCCTAATTGACCAGCACTTGCCCAGGAAATAACATTTCCCTGCATGTCTGTCAAAGTTACCATTGTATTATTGAATGATGAAGAAATATGAGCCTGACCTCTCTCGATGTTCTTACGCTCTCTTCTTCTCACACGAGTTGCTTTACCTTTTTTAGGTGCCATTTAATTCCCCTCCTTTACCTACTTTTTCTTGGATACAATTCTTCTAGGGCCTTTTCTGGTCCTTGCATTAGTCTTGGTCCTTTGACCTCTTACCGGAAGACCTCTCTTATGCCTTAAACCTCTGTAGCAGTTGATCTCCTTGAGACGCTTTATGTTCAGTGCTATATCTCTTCTAAGGTCACCCTCTACGTGATAGGTGTCAATAATTGCTCTAAGGTTGGAAACCTCAGACTCAGTAAGATCCTTTACTCTGGT
The DNA here is from genome assembly GCA_036770525.1 of Gudongella sp. Classification (GTDB taxonomy): domain Bacteria; phylum Bacillota; class Clostridia; order Tissierellales; family Tissierellaceae; genus Gudongella. The sequence continues at coordinate 21,343 of DAIPJA010000006.1, forward strand.
GTCAGGATTTACTCCGGCTTTCTTAAGGATCTCATTTGACCTTGTTCTGCCTATGCCGAAAATATATGTCAAGCCAACTTCAACGCGTTTGTCTCTTGGTAAGTCCACGCCTGCAATTCTAGCCATTAACTTCTACACCTCCTATTATCAATATCTTCCATTAGCCTTGCTTTTGTTTATGTTTAGGATTTTCACAGATAACCATTACTCGTCCTTTTCTTTTTATTATCTTGCATTTTTCACACATCTTTTTTACGGATGGTCTGATTTTCACAATAATCCCTCCTATGCTACTTGTTTCGCCAGGTTATTCTGCCCCTTGTCAAATCGTAGGGAGAAAGCTCCACGGTTACGGTGTCCCCTGGCAATATCCTGATATAATTCATCCTCAGTTTGCCGGAGATATGGGCTAAAATTTCATGACCATTTTCAAGTTTGACCTTGAATATGGCATTTGGCAGCGCATCCACCACAGTACCCTCAACCTCGATGACGTCTTCTTTTTTAGCCATTGGATTTCGAACCTCCTGTTCAGAACGTTTAGAAACTCTTATTGAAAGGTTCCAATATCTTTCTAATATATGAGTTGTTAATCTTAACGCTGTTTTCTATCTTTTCCTTGAATTCGGGAAGCACAGTGTTGAACACTATCAAGTGCTTGATCTTCTTTTTCTTTGGGCTGTCAAGCCTTCTGAGGTCTCCGTCCACTATATAGACATACTGCTCATCAGCTATCCCATAAACAAGGAAGATCCTTCCCTTGTCGCGGCCAGCTCTTGACTTTACCACCTGTCCGATGGATATGTCAGTAGTTGAATCCATTGTATTCACCTCTTCTAGTTATCCAGTGCTTCGGTGATGAGTTCAAACACGGTACTTATCTCAAGTGTGCCATCAACGTCCAACAGAAGACCCTTGTCGCCATAGTAATCTATTAGTGGTTGAGTTTGCTCCATGTAAACATTTATCCTTGTAGAGACCGTACTCTCATTGTCGTCATCTCTTTGATAGAGTTCTCCTCCATCCTTGTCGCATACACCTTCAACCTTGGGAGGATTGAATTTGATATGGTAGGTAGCTCCGCACTCCCTGCATATTCTCCTTCCAACCGCTCTCTCAATCAGTATATCAGCATTTGCGTTTATATTAATAACTCTGTCTAATTCGATACCCATTTTGCTGAGTTCGGAATCCAATGACTCTGCCTGGTTTACCGTTCTTGGAAAACCATCGAGCAAAAATCCTTTTGCACAATCGTCCTTCAGCAACCTGTCCTTAACGATCGAAACAACCAGCTCGTCAGGAACAAGAAGTCCCTTGTCCATATAGGACTTGGCTTCCTTGCCAAGTGCTGTACCTTCTTTTATATTCGCTCTGAATATGTCCCCTGTGGAAATATGGGGTATTTTGTATTTTTCTACTATAGCTGATGCCTGAGTACCCTTACCTGCTCCAGGAGGACCTAGTAATACTAATCTCATGTAATCATCTCCTATAGTCTATTTCAAGAATCCTTTGTAATGTCTCATCAATAGCTGAGACTCGATCTGCTTCATAGTTTCCAGTGCAACACCGACTACTATTATTATTGCAGTTCCGCCAAAGTTGATATTCATGTCAAACACCTTTGACATAACTGTCGGAAGTGTCGCCAGTATAGCCAGTGATATACCCCCAACGAAAACAACTCTATTGACTACCTTGTTGAGATAATCTGAGGTTGGTCTTCCGGGTCTGATGCCTGGAATAAAGCCTCCATGCTGCTGAAGGTTCTTTGAGTACTCGACAGTATTGAACTGGACTGCTGTATAGAAATATGTGAAGAATACTATCAACAGTATGTTTAGTATTGAATATATCCAAATTCCAACGTTTCCTGAAGGTGTCAGATACTTCTCTATCCACTGGGTAACTCCCCCTTGTGAGAACAGTGCCAGTGTCTGTGGAAGTGCCAGTAATGATGAAGAGAATATTACGGGGATTACTCCAGCCATCAATACCTTTATAGGGATATGAGTGCTTTGTCCGCCGTACATCTTTCTTCCTACTACTCTTTTTGCATACTGGACCGGTATTCTTCTTTCACCCTCTTGCAATGCAACTACGAATACTATGATTGCAAGCAGTACCACTCCGAAAAGTATAAGCGTAATCGCGCTCATTTGTCCTATGCTTACCAGTCTGATCCAGTTGATGATATCAGATGGAAGTCTTGAGATGATCCCTATAAAGATCAAAAGCGAAATACCGTTTCCGATGCCCTTCTCCGATATAAGCTCTCCAATCCACATAAGAAATGCAGTTCCAGCTACCATGGATAGTATAACAATCACTGTTTGCATAACATTTGAAGTTTCCAATGCTTGCCTGAACAATCCAAATGTATATCCACTGGCTTGAACAGCTGCCAATACTATAGCGCCATATCTGGTGTATCTGTTTATCTTCTTCTTTCCTTCCTCGCCTTCCTTAGCAAGCTCCTCAAGCTTAGGGATCGCGATGGTCAATAGCTGTATAATGATCGATGCTGTAATGTATGGATAGATGTTTGCAGCAAATATACTATAGCTGCTGAAGGTTCCTCCTCCCATCATGTCCAGGAACTGAAGGATCCCACCTTGACTGCTGTTGAAAATGCTGCTGATGATATCCTTGTTCATAAAAGGTACGGGTATAGCTGCTCCAAGTCTAACTACTAAAAGCATCAACACCGTGAATATCAGCTTTTTTCTTATGTCCGGCACTCTCCATGCATTCCTTAAGGTTGAAAGCATCTAAATCACCTCAACCTTTCCCCCCGCGGCTTCGATCTTCTCAGCGGCGGTTTTGCTGAATTTATGTGCCTGAACTGTCAATTTGACGCTCAATTCTCCATCTCCAAGGATCTTAACTCCATCCTTAGCTTTTCCTGGTTTAACGATCCCTTCTGCAAAAAGCAGCTCAGGAGTAACAACTGTATTTTCTTCAAATCTATTTAAATCTTCAAGATTCACGATCGCGTATTCAGTAGCGAAAATATTGGTAAAACCACGCTTTGGCATTCTTCTAAACAAAGGCATCTGGCCACCCTCAAAACCAGGTCTTACTCCACCGCCTGATCTTGCATTTTGGCCTTTGTGTCCCTTACCAGATGTTTTACCAAGTCCTGATCCGGTTCCACGTCCAAGTCTCTTTCTGGGTTTGGACCCACCACCGGCGTTTGGTCTTAAATCATTCAGTTTCAATTGGTACACCTCCTTTATTAGTCTATTACTTCAACCATGTAGTCTACTTGATGTATCATACCTCTGATTTGAGGGGTATCATTCGTTTCCACTACTTGACCGATC
>DAIPJA010000176.1:0-4208 GCA_036770525.1 Gudongella sp.
CATAAAATCCATCAGCAGTTATGTTTCCCACATCCAGGTAATGGTCAAGATCCATCTCGTCCAGGAACCCTTTTACCTTTGGATCGTAAACAAGCCCTGCGATCGGTACTCCCTGGGTAGCTGCGTAAATGAGAGAATGAAGGCGCATAGCAGCCATCATTTCTGTTTCCCTGATCACTCCCATGATTTCTTCAACCGAGTACTTGCCCTTAAGAGTCCAGCAATTGCCCGAGCCTGTGAGTTCTGAGATCCTCTTGCTTATACCAAGGTCCTCAGGGTAATGCATGGGTATCAATATCACTCCCACGGATTTATTGTCAATAAGCCTTCTGGCTCCTTCAGCGACTGCACTGACTATCCCTTCTTCGTTCCGCCATCCTCTCACAGAAATGCCGATCAGTGGTTTAGAGTGATCGATCCCCTCAGCTTCAAATATCTCCATGATCCTGCTTCTTTCAGAAGGGTTTAATGTAAAAACAGGATCGGCAGTAACTAGTATCTTGTCATTTTTTACTCCCATGGACCGAACGAAATCAAGAGAACCCTTGTCTCTCAGCGTTATCAGATCCACCCTGTCAAGGATCCATCTGGTAAGATTCCTGTTAAACGCCTTGTTAATAGGACCTATCCCGTTGGCATATATCATAACCGGTTTTTTTAACAGCATTGCAAGCTTCATTAGCGCCAAATAGTAAAGAAGAGATCTTGTGGAGGTTACATCCTGCAGCAGACTCCCGCCTCCGCTTATAACGAGATCGGCCTCTTTGACAGCACCCATTACCTCCCTCAGCTTGAATCTGTTGGCAGAAATGACAGGGCAAAGTTGTTCGGTTTTATAAGGATCTTTTGAGAGGACCTTTATCTTCACAGAAGGATCATATTCCATCAGATCCTTGACTATTGCTTTGAGTATTGCATCGTCTCCGCTGTTGTCAAATCCGAAGTATCCTGACATTACTATTTTAGGTCCAATAGATAATATATTGGTGTATGTCTTTATGTGAGAATCAGCCATGGAATCGTAGGAAAATCTTTCAGCCGCTGCCTGATGGAGCTTTTCACCCATAATTTGTGCCATCTTATTGTCGATAATAAGGGATATAATTCTCTCGCCAATGGCTTCCCAATCACCTGGCTGGCATAGAAATCCGTTCTCTCCATCATCCACCAATCTTCCGATCCCACCGACCTCAGTTGATACAACCGGCTTTTTCATCCTCGCCCCTTCAAGGATAACATACGGGAAGCTCTCACTTACAGATGTCAGGACATTGATATCTATTGCGTTGAAAAAGGAATAGGGGTCACTCACAAAACCAATGAAATGGATCCTCTTTTCAAGACCATACTCCCTTACGAGGTTCTTTAAGGCTTCTTCATCTGCACCCTCTCCTGCAATAAGAAAATTAGTATCAACGGTTTTCAGTACATGCTTCGTAGCTTCAATAAATGTCCTGTGGTCCTTGACCTTATCAAGTCTTGCAAGTATGCCTACTAAAGGGAGTCCTTGATCCTCTATCCCGTATCTATTGAGAAAATCCTCCTTCGAGACGTATTCCTCAGGGATACCCATGTCTATACCGTTATAAGTTACAAATATTCGGTCTCTCTTGAATCCCCTTGATATGAGCATCTCCCTGAAGCTGTCAGACACCGCAACAAAATAATCAAATCTCCTAAGTGAAATCGTATTTAGAGTAGTATATACAAGCCTTTTATAGAAGTTGTCCTTAAAGTCCAGCTTATAATCGCTGTGTATAGTTGTCATGAAGGGCTTCTGTACTCTCCCTTTTAGGAATTGGGCAATAAAATTTGCCCTTGCTCCATGACAGTGGATGATGTCATAGCCCTCATGGTTTATTTCTTCAGTCAGCCTTCTTATGACTGACATATCTGAGCGGCTTTTCTGTTTGAATACCTTTATCGGTATCCCTGCTGCCAGAACATCCTCATAGAAGGTGTCCTCAATGAAGCAGATGATCCGGGCATCTATTCTTTTATTCAGACCTTTAAGAAGAGATATTATGTGAGTCTTAGCTCCTCCGGTGTCTCCCCCGCTGATCAAATGTAGAATCTTCAAATCAATTTCCCCTTCCTTCTGCCTCCACATTTCTAAATTTCCCATAGGCGTTTATAAGCGCCACAGTAAGCCAGAAGTAAACGACCATTCCCGGTACCTCAAAGATATTCTCAACAAAATTCTGTGCAAGAACTCCCATTGCACCAGAGAATAGACCTATGGTCATTATTCTTCCCTTAATGGTGTGTTGATTTCCTATGGCCCTCAGGGAGGATACAATAAAGCATATTATTATGAATAACAAGCCTGCTACTCCATAAACCCCCATTTCAACCAGTGTCTTCAGATAATAATTATCAAGATAGAAGGGTGCCAGTCTATTGTTGATGGCAACAGCTCCTCCAAACCTACCCAGTCCTACTCCGAAGAGCTTATTCCTGGTCCATAGCTCATAACCAATGGCCCATCTGTACAGCCTTCCCCCTGCTGCCGACTTCATAAGATAAACAGGCGACATCATATATAAAAGCCTTTCACTCAAGGTCCCTCCAAAAAGAACAAAGCCTGCTCCTGCACCGGCAAGCGGAACAATTAGCTTTGGAACCAGGATCAGAGTAAATATACCTACTCCAAATGCAAAGGCAAGCCATGCACCTCGGGACATTGTGAATAATAACCCTGCGAGCATTATAAGAGCTGATCCGCTATAGTATACCCTTTGTTTCCAGCCATTGGAGGACAATGCTCTTGCCATGGCTATATTTATGATCAAGACGAATATTACTCCCAGGATATTTGGGCTGCCAATTATGGAATAAGCTCTTGTAGTTATGTTTTCAGCAGTATCGACCCAGTTCCCCGGCATGGGTACCTTCATAACGTATTGATAAATTGCATGGAGACCGAGGAAAAGACCCATAAGGATCATTCCGTCAACTACTTTCTCGGCAGTGTCCTCATCTCTTATGAGCTGTGTTGCGGCAAAATACCATAATATATGTTGAAATACGGCCCTGAAGCCTTCTATTGCAACACTCAGGTCAAGTGCTCTTATAAAAACATGAGTTATGCCTATAATAAGATAGATTAGAACAGGCAAGTCCATAGGTGTTAGATTAAACCTGATCTTTCCGCTGCTTCTAACTCTCGTCAGCACCACGTAGAATACAACGAATAAAAGCAGAAGCTCATCCCAGACAGATCCAATAGCCGATATCCCTGGAAGTCTCCTTACAGCATAGTCTATCACCATGTAGAATCCGATGGATACTGCAAGCAGATCAGAAAATCCAATTGATCTTACAATCCGAGTCAGTGAACCAGCCAGGATGCTTGATGACAGCACAGAACTTTCTCTGGTTGTTATTGACTTCCTCCTGCCGGCAACGAGCCAGCTCATAGTTACGCTCTCAGAAAGTGACTTGTGAAGCCATTTATCCACCTTCTGAAGAACGGAATCAACCCACTTCATCAGCCTGTAAAAGACACTGGATTCCATCCAGCTCCTCTTGTCGGTATCCTTAAGTTTATTCCCCTGACTTAGGCTTATATTGAATATCCTGCTGTTAGATGCTACATATCCAAGTCTTCCTAAGAGGAAGAATAGGAAGCTCCCCTTGATGGCATTTTTAATGTTCATATTAATCCACAACCTTAATGCTTTCGATTTGTGCAAAATATCTGTAAAAATCAGACTCAAGGAAAATTATCTTGCCTTGTCTAAGCTCCTGCTTGCCAAGTTTATAGCTGCTGCTTTCAAACGGAATTGTTGCCTTGAAAACCACCTTTGCCTTCTCCTTCAACGGATCCACGGAAACTACCTGGTTTCCCTTGGAATCTACATTGGTGACCTTAACTGGCTCAATTTCAACACTTTCCACATAGGCATCCAGATACTGCTTAGTTTCACCAAGTCTGTCGCCAACTCTTATTGTATCCAGGTAGCCTTCATCCATCACTACCGAAACCTCTACCTCGATAGTCCTTATCTGTGAATCCAGGCTAATGTCGTCAAGGTCCTTGCCCATCATCTTTATAACAGATAAAAATATCAGAAATGCAATCGCAGCCACAAAAAGAAGATCCAGGATGTTGATCTTATTAAATACCTTGCCTTCCTTATTTATCATCTTCATGGCTTCACCTCGATATGCTTTATGTCAGACGTGACTTCGACATCAATCGTCTT
>DAIPJA010000177.1:0-4198 GCA_036770525.1 Gudongella sp.
AACGTGGGGTTTCGTTCTTTCAAATTTTTGCTTACCCATTTCTTAATCCTCCCTTGATTGCTTTATTTGCTTCCCAATACCTTTTCAGATATACTTGCAGGAACTGGCTCGTAATGGTCGAATTGCATTGAGTAAAGTCCTCTACCCTGGGTGTTTGATCTAAGATCCGTTGCATAACCGAACATTTCTGACAGCGGCACATATGCTCTGATTATCTGCGCTCCGCTGACTAGCTCCATTCCTTCAATTCTGCCTCTTCTTGAGTTGATATCTCCGATTACATCCCCCATGTATTCCTCAGGTACCGTAACCTCTACCTTCATCATAGGCTCAAGCAAAGTAGGTCCAGCCTTTCTCAGGGCTTCTCTTACTCCCATTGATCCTGCTATCTTAAACGCCATTTCTGATGAGTCAACGTCATGGTAAGATCCATCATAAAGGGTTACCTTGACATCCAATACAGGGTAACCGCCTAGAATTCCAGATTCCAATGCTTCCTGGATCCCGTTGTTGATTGGATTTATGAATTCTCTTGGTATCGCTCCGCCTACGATAGCGTTAATGAACTCATAGCCCTTGCCAGGTTCATTAGGATCTACCTTCAGCTTACAATGACCGTATTGTCCTCTACCGCCTGATTGTCTTACATACTTGCCTTCAGCGTCAGCTGGCTTTGAAATGGACTCTTTGTAGGCAACCTGAGGGCTTCCTACATTTGCTTCAACCTTAAATTCCCTGAGAAGTCTGTCTACGATGATCTCAAGGTGAAGCTCGCCCATACCGGCGATAATAGTCTGTCCTGTTTCTTCGTCAGTATATGTCCTGAAGGTCGGGTCCTCTTCTGCAAGCTTGGAAAGTGCAATGGACATTTTCTCCTGGCTGGCCTTTGTCTTTGGTTCAATAGCGACATGGATAACCGGCTCAGGGAATTCCATAGTTTCAAGTACGATAGGATTTGTGTCGATGCTAAGTGTGTCTCCAGTAGTAGTATCCTTAAGACCTACTGCTGCAGCAATATCACCGGCATAAACCTCTTCTACCTCTTCTCGCTTGTTTGCATGCATCAAAAGGATTCTTCCGATCCTTTCCTTCTTGCCCTTTGTGGAGTTTGTTACATAGCTTCCAGCCTTTAGGGAGCCGGAATATACCCTGAAGTAAGCAAGCTTGCCTACAAATGGGTCTGTAACTATCTTAAAGGCCAATGCTGAGAAAGGCTCGCTGTCGTCTGCATGTCTTACTTCCTCTGCATCGGTAGATGGATTTATACCAACTACCGGAGGGATGTCAAGTGGTGATGGCAGGTAATCCAGAATAGCATCCAAAAGGATCTGGACTCCCTTGTTTTTATAGGATGATCCGCAAAGAACAGGGGTCATCTTAACATCTATTGTCGCTTGTCTAATTCCAGCCTTGATCTCTTCCTCGTTAAGAGCTTCCCCTTCGAGGTATTTCATCATCAGAGTCTCATCGTACTCAGAAATCGCTTCTATAAGCTTTTCTCTGTACTCTTCAGCCATTCCTACCATGTCCTGAGGAATATCTGTGATTTCGATCTCCTGGCCCAAATCGTCCTTGTATATTCTTGCCTTCATCGTTACAAGGTCAACCATTCCAACAAAGGTGTCTTCCTTTCCGATCGGAAGCTGGATGGGGACTGCATTGGCCTTAAGCCTGTCCTTCATCATACTTACCGCTCTGTAATAGTCAGCACCTGTTATATCCATTTTGTTTACGAAAGCCAGTCTGGGTACGCGGTATTTGTCCGCTTGTCTCCAAACAGTCTCCGATTGAGGCTCTACCCCACCTTTAGCACAAAATAAAGCAACAGCTCCATCAAGTACGCGCAGGGATCTTTCAACTTCAACAGTAAAATCAACATGCCCTGGTGTATCTATGACGTTGATCCTGTGATCCTTCCAGAAAGCTGTAGTTGCAGCAGAGGTGATCGTGATACCTCTTTCTTGTTCCTGCTCCATCCAGTCCATTTGGGCTCCACCCTCGTGGGTCTCGCCTACTTTGTGTATTTTACCTGTATAAAATAGAATTCTTTCTGTGGTGGTCGTTTTTCCTGCGTCGATGTGAGCCATTATGCCGATGTTTCTGGTTCTTTCAAGTGATACTTGTCTTGGCACAATTTTTCCTCCTTAATTACCTACTAATTAGTCCCATCCACACATTTATGCAATATGACACTTACTAGAATCTGTAGTGTGCGAAAGCCTTGTTGGCTTCAGCCATCTTATGTGTATCTTCTCTCTTTTTAACACTTGAGCCAAGACCGTTTGCTGCATCCATCAATTCCTTTGCAAGCTTCTCAACCATGGTCTTCTCGCCTCTGTTTCTCGAGTAGGTAACTAACCACCTGAGTCCTAACGTTTGTCTTCTTTCAGCTCTAACCTCTATTGGAACCTGGTAGTTTGCACCACCGATCCTTCTTGCCTTAACCTCAAGCACTGGCATGATATTGTTCATTGCCTTGTAGAAAACCTCTAATGGGTCATCTCCTGTCTTTTGGGCAATCATATCGAACGCACCGTAAACGATGTTTTCTGCGATACCCTTTTTCCCGTCAAGCATAATTCCGTTAATAAGCTTGGTTACTACCACATCATTGTAGATTGGATCTGGCATAACCTCTCTTTTTGGCACATGTCCTTTTCTAGGCACTATTCTTCCCTCCTCAACTATATAGAGTAAATTCATTGGTACTCGGCCGTAGCCGTCGCGCCTCAAAATGCATCTATATTAAAGTAGTTAGCATTTCAAGCACTTTACTTCTTAACCTTCTTTGGTCTCTTGGCACCATACTTGGATCTTGCCTGGAGTCTCTTGTCGACACCTGCGGTATCCAGCGTACCTCTGATGATGTGGTAACGAACACCTGGAAGGTCTTTAACTCTTCCACCTCTTATAAGAACAACGCTGTGCTCCTGAAGATTATGTCCGATTCCAGGAATGTAGGCAGCAACTTCAAGTCCGTTTGTAAGTCTTACCCTTGCGACCTTTCTCAAAGCTGAGTTAGGCTTCTTGGGGGTTACAGTTCTAACAGCTACGCAAACACCTCTTTTTTGTGGTGAGTTAGCTTCTGATTCCCTTTTCTTAAGAGTGTTCAATGACATTCCAAGCGCTGGGGACTTTGATTTGTAGACTACCTTTTCTCTTCCTCTTCTAACAAGCTGGTTAATTGTTGGCATTAAGGCACCTCCTTCTAATTTTTATTTAATAACGCAGCGACAGCTGCATTAATATCTATTCCACAAGCCTCTCCCAGTTCCTCCATCCTGTCGACGTAGGTAACGGGAACAGACCTCAAGCGACAAAGTTCCTCAATCTCACCTGTCACTTTCTTATCGGCGTCAAGGGCTATAAAAACCATCTCGACACCAGTCTTTGCAAGGGCTCTCTTAACCTGCTTCGCCCCTACTATCTTGTCTTGTGTCCTTAACATTGAAAGCATTCTTTCTTCCTCCTTAGAACATGCCAAAGATTATGTGGCCAATTGGCCACATAATCTTTATGTCATCAAGAATCTCACAAGTTTGCACACTCAATTATTCTAACATTAGAGATTAGCACTGTCAACAAAATTTTCTTCCATCGGCTTTGTCTCAGAGTCCAGAATTTCGACATTCTTATACCTCTTCATTCCCGTACCGGCTGGTATAAGCTTACCGATTATTACGTTCTCCTTAAGCCCAAGAAGGAAATCTTCCTTGCCCTTTATTGCAGCCTCAGTAAGAACTCTTGTAGTCTCCTGGAACGAAGCTGCCGACAGGAATGAGTCAGTTGCAAGAGATGCCTTGGTGATTCCCAGTAAGGTCATCCTTCCAACTGCAGGCGTTCCGCCTTCCTCTGTTACCCTTTTGTTGGTATCCTCAAACTCAAGTACATTTACAAGGCTGCCTGGCAGCATGTCAGTATCTCCTGAGCTCTCAATTTTTACCTTGCCAAGCATCTGCTTGACTATTATCTCGATATGCTTGTCGTTGATGTCTACACCCTGGAGCCTGTATACACGCTGAACTTCCTTGACGATATAATTCTGTACGCCCTTCACACCCTTTATTCTCAGAATGTCATGCGGGTTGACAGAACCCTCGGTAAGCTCGTCCCCGGCCTCGATTATATCACCAGGTCTGACCTTGATCCTTGATCCATAAACTATACTGTAGGTTGCCGTTTCTCCACTTTCGGAGGT
>DAIPJA010000178.1:0-4177 GCA_036770525.1 Gudongella sp.
GGTTATGTCCACCTCCTGGAAGGAGTCTCTTCCAAGAAGCGACGAAGCCACCTGCCCGGTTATGATAACCATAGGAACTGAGTCTGCGTAGGCCGTTGCGATCCCTGTAACAGTATTGGTAGCCCCTGGTCCGGATGTAGCTATGCATACGCCCACTCTTCCGCTGGACCTGGCATAGCCGTCTGCTGCGTGTGAGGCTCCCTGCTCGTGGCTGGTAAGTATGTGCCTGATCCTTTCCCTATATTTTGTGTATGCATCGTAAAGAGGGATCACTGCACCTCCCGGATAACCAAAGATAGTATCCACACCCTCTCTCAAAAGACTTTCCATCACTATTTCTGAACCCTTCAGTTTCATATCTCAATCTCCACCTTCTAATATTCTATGGTATACACACCGCCCCTGTCGAAGCAGATGTGACTATTTTTTCGTACTTTTTAAGATATCCGAATACCTCATTGGGTACGTAACTCCACTCCTGTTTTCTTAGTACAAGCTCATTATCCGAAACCTCAAGGTCCAGTAAGCCCTTCATCATATCAATATTTATCCTGTCTCCCTCTTTGACCAGGGCTATGGTACCTCCAAGAGCTGCTTCGGGAGATACGTGGCCGATGGAGGCTCCCCTTGTGGCTCCGGAAAACCTGCCGTCAGTTATTAGGGCAACATCCTTGTCAAGTCCCATTCCTGCAAGAGCTGCAGTGGGTGAGAGCATCTCTCTCATTCCAGGACCACCCTTAGGTCCTTCATACCTTATTACCAAAACCTCGCCCTTATTTATCCTTCTGCCAAGTATTGCATCTACTGCTTCCTCTTCGCTGTCGAATACTCTGGCAGGTCCAGAGTGTACCAGCATTTCAGGTGCTACCGCCGACTTCTTGACAACAGCTCCGTCCGGTGCCAGATTCCCCCTAAGCACCGCAATACCGCCAGTTTCACTATAAGGCTTGTCTATTGGCGCAATAACAGTTTGAGGCAGTTCCTTTACTTCATTAAGTACATCTCCAAGGCTTTTACAGGTGACGTTCTTTACATCCAGCTTAAGAAGACTCTTTTTACTAAGCTCCTTCATTACCCTTGTTATCCCGCCAGCCTCGTAAAGATCTTCAATATGGTCAGGTCCTGCAGGACTCAATCTGCAAAGGTTAGGGGTTGCTTTACTTATATCATTTATCATGTCAAGGTTGATTGGTACCCCTGCTTCATATGCTATGGCTGACAGGTGCAATACTGTGTTGGTAGAGCAGCCAAGAGCCATATCAACTACCAATGCGTTGTGGAATGCGTCCTCAGTCATTATGTCCTTTGGCTTTACGTCCTTCTCAACCAGCTCCATGATCTTCATTCCTGAGTATTTGGCAAGTCTCATGCGCTCACCGTAAACTGCAGGTATGGTACCGTTTCCGGGAAGTGCAAGCCCAAGTGCCTCTGTCATGCAGTTCATGGAGTTTGCCGTAAACATTCCCGCGCATGAGCCGCAGCCGGGACATGCGGAATCCTCCATCTCAAGAAGCTCCTCCTCGCTCATTTTCCCCGCCTTTACTGCTCCAACGGCTTCAAACATACTGCTTAGGTCTATGGACCTTCCCTTGTGTTTTCCTGCAAGCATCGGGCCTCCGCTGACAATTATCGTTGGGATGTTGAGCCTTGCAGCAACCATAAGCATAGCAGGAACTACCTTATCGCAGTTTGGTATCATTACAAGTCCGTCGAGCCCGTGAGCCATAGCCATAACCTCCACGCTGTCAGCGATAAGCTCCCTGCTTACCAGGGAATACTTCATACCCTGATGATTCATAGCAATGCCGTCACATACTGCGATAGCCGGGAATTCAAGCGGCGTGCCTCCGCTCATAAGTACTCCTCTTTTAACTGCCTCTGCGACCTCTCGCAGGTGCTTATGGCCAGGGACGATCTCATTAAAGGTATTTACAACACCGATGAGAGGCTTTTCTATCTCCTCATTCGTAAGCCCAAGAGCCTTCATCAATGATCTGTGAGGGGCCTTCTCAACCCCTGATTTTACGTTATTGCTCTTCATATTGATTTTCCGTCCCTTCCTATTTCTTAAGCCAGCTCATCATCTTTCTGAGCTCTCTTCCTACTACCTCCATGGGATGATCCTTTTCGATCCTTCTCATGGCATTGAAGTAAGGTCTGTTTGCTTTATTCTCAAGGATCCAGTTCTTTGCGAAGGTTCCATTCTGAACCTCTTTAAGAACCTTCCTCATCTCATTCTTGGTGTCTTCAGTTATTATTCTGCTTCCAGTAACATAATCTCCGTATTCAGCTGTATCACTGATTGAATGTCTCATGTAGCTAAGGCCGCCCTGATTAACCAGGTCGATTATAAGCTTCATCTCGTGAAGACACTCAAAATATGCACTCTCCGGTTCATAGCCTGCTTCAACCAACACCTCAAAGCCTGCCTTCATAAGTGCAGTTACTCCGCCGCACAATACTGCCTGCTCTCCGAAAAGGTCGGTTTCAGTCTCTTCCTTGAAGGTCGTCTTAAGCACTCCAGCTCTTGCTCCGCCGATCCCGGCTGCATATGCAAGAGCAACCTCCATGGTGTCACCGCTTGGATCCTGATATGTAGTGACCAGACAAGGTACTCCCTTCCCTTCCTGATACTGGCTTCGTACTGTATGTCCAGGCCCCTTTGGAGCAACCATGAACACATTGACATCCTCAGGAGGAACTATTTGACCGTAATGTATATTGAAGCCGTGAGCGAAAGCAAGATACTTTCCCGGCTTAAGTGCTTTTTTAATGCTCTTTTCGTAGAGCTCTACCTGCTTTTCATCGTTTACAAGAAGCATTACTACATCTGCCCACTCAGCAGCATCTCCGGCGGTTGCTACCTTCAGTCCGGCTTCTTCAGCCTTCTGCCATGATTTGCTCCCCTCATAGAGTCCTACCATGACCTCTACTCCGGATTCAGTAAGATTAAGGGCATGTGCATGTCCCTGGCTGCCATAGCCTATGACCGCTACCTTTTTACCGCTAAGTACCTCCATGTTACAATCATTTTCATAATAAAGCTTCGCCATTTTTAACCTCTCCCTTTTTTAATTATATTTTTCATTTAATTGAAATACGTCTTGAAATCTTCTCATCTGCATTATTATGTTGTCCATTTCATCATCATTTGCACCAAGTGTAATGACAAGAGTCGACATCGAGGAATCCTCGTCCAGCTCCAGGCTAAGGCTCTTGACTTCACAGCCCCTTCTTTTCATAAGTCCTGTTATTCTCATTAGAGATTCCGGCCCGTTTTTAACCATTGCATGCAGCGTCTTTGTCATTTTTTCTTCCTCCTTTTAATAAATAAAAAAACCTCCGTCACTGAAACACTATACGTGTCTCAGGGACGAAGGTCTATTCGCGGTACCACCCTGTTTTCCAGCACTCTTGCGAGGGCTGACTCATCAGGCCCAAAGCATTGCTTTTAGCCCTAGCCATATAACGGTGGCACATCCTGTTTCCCAGGATTCCCGGTCTCGGCTACTTTTTTCATTTCGCCTCGAAAGCTCAGGAGTGATTATCCCTGTACACCTTGATCCCGGCTCTCACCCTGTGCCGGTTCTCTGTTATCAAAGCTATTACAGTCTTGTCTCCATCATTGCTGCTTCAGTATGTTAAATTAAAATTCATTCTATACTCTTTTCTGAAAAGAGTCAACCCCTTTTTCAAAAAATTATAATTTTTTTGAATGATTTAATTTGTACCGTTTATCTCAAGGTTCCTGCAAATGGCTTCCGTCAATTCTTTGGTAGAGGCGATCCTTCCGCCTTTTCTCTTTATATCAGAGGTTTGCCAGCCTTCCTCTATCGTCTTTTCCACAGCCTTTTTTACTGCACAAGCCTCATTACTCAGACCAAGGGAATGCTCCAGCATCATTGCTGCTGACAAAATCGCTCCAACTGGGTTTGCCTTATCCATTCCCGCAATATCAGGAGCTGATCCATGGATAGGCTCATATATGCCTGTTTTTTTGTCTCCTATGCTTGCAGATGGCAGGAGTCCTATTGAGCCCGTCAGCATACTTATCTCATCAGAAAGTATGTCTCCGAACATATTTGATGTTACGATAACATCGAACTGTGCTGGGTCTCTTACCAGCTGCATCGCCGCGTTGTCGACATACATATGCGCAAGCTCCACGCCGGGGTAA
>DAIPJA010000179.1:0-4159 GCA_036770525.1 Gudongella sp.
ATGTACTTGAGAATATCGCTTTTGGTCTTAGAATAAAAAAGATCCCTAATTCGGAGATAGCCCCCAGAGTTGCTGAGATGCTAAGGCTAGTAAACCTTTCTGGCTATGAAAAGAGAGACATCGACTCTCTAAGCGGAGGTCAGCAGCAAAGAATAGCAATAGCAAGAGCACTTGTAAATGAGCCAAAAGTCCTACTCCTCGATGAACCACTGGGAGCCTTGGATCTAAAGCTGAGAAAAGAAATGCAGATGGAGCTTAAGAAGATTCAAAAAAGTGTCGGAATTACATTTGTCTATGTAACACATGATCAGGAGGAAGCGCTTACCATGTCTGACACCATAGTGGTTATGGACAAGGGCAGAATACAACAGATAGGGACACCAACCGACATTTATAATGAACCCAGGAATCGTTTCGTTGCAAAATTTATCGGGGAAAGTAACATAATTGAAGGCACCATGATTGAGGACTATAAAGTAGAATTTGCTGGCAAAATATTTTCATGCGTCGATATAGGCTTTGAAAATAATGAGCCCGTTGATATAGTAATAAGACCTGAAGATCTTGACATTGTACCTTTAGAGGATGGGCAGATCACCGGCAGGGTGATAAGTGTTACTTTCAAGGGTGTACATTACGAGATGGAGGTAAAAAACGGCAGCTTTACCTGGACAATTCATTCCACATTAATGAAGGAAGTTGATACAGAAATTGGTATGAGGGTTATCCCTGAAAATATTCATATAATGAAGAGGAGTGTGGACGATGAGAATTAGAAACACTGCCTTCCCTTATTTCATATGGCTTGGGATATTTATAGTGGTACCTTTGTTTCTTGTATTGTATTTTGCATTCACAACAGGCGACAGTCAGACGCTGTCAGAATTTACCTTCAGCTTGGATAACTACAAGAGGTTTCTTACACCCATATATCTTAATGTCTTTTACCGGTCAGTTTGGCTAGCTGTAGTATCAACTGCAATATGTCTGGTTCTAGGGTATCCCATAGCATTTATAATCAGCAAGGAAAAAGCAAAGACAAGAAATGTCATGGTGTTGATGCTGGTAATTCCAATGTGGATGAACTTTCTGCTGAGAACATATGCATGGCTTACCCTGCTTGGGAAAAACGGTATAATAAACTATATTGCAGGGAAGCTGGGTTTTCAAGGACTGGATTTATTATATAATGACACTGCCGTTCTGCTTGGTATGGTTTACAACTTCCTTCCATTTATGGTGCTTCCTATTTTTTCTGTAATGTCAAAATTGGATAGAAATTTGATAGAGGCTGCTGAAGATCTTGGAGCCGACAGGAGAAGAACATTTCTTAAGGTAATTTTCCCATTAAGTCTCCCAGGCGTAATAACTGGAATTACTATGGTATTTATCCCTGCTGTAAGCACCTTTGTCATATCAAGCCTTCTTGGTGGTAATAAATCAACACTCATCGGAAACCTAATTGAACAACAGTTCAGGTATACAGGAGACTGGCACTTTGGATCATCAATGTCGATTATACTGATGGTGTTTATTCTTCTTGCAATGGCATTGACCTCTAAATTCGATAAAGAGAAGGAAGGCGAAGGAGGTGGAGGCCTATGGTAGAAAAGAGTATCAAACGGCTCTATACTTTCATGATTTTTTTATTTCTCTACGCTCCTATAATAGTATTGATAGTTTTTTCCTTTAATGACTCCAAATCCAGGGGAGTATGGAGTGGTTTCACACTAGATGGTATTTTGAGTTATTTAAGGACAGGGAGGTTCTTAGAGCACTATATTATACAATCTTTATAGCCATAACATCATCTCTGATTTCAACCATAATTGGAACCTTTGCTGCAATAGGGATCTTCGGAATGAACGGATTTGGTAAAAAATTAGTTTTGAACCTAAATTATCTGCCGGTCCTGAATCCGGATATTGTTACAGCAGTTGCTCTGATGACTCTATTCAGGTTCGTAAAGCTGGAGTTTGGTGTTTTAACGATGCTTCTGGCACATGTTACATTCTGCCTTCCTTATGTTATACTTTCGATTCTGCCAAAGCTTAAGCAGATGAACAGACACCTTGCTGAGGCTGCCATGGACCTTGGAGCAACTCCATTGTATGCATTAAGAAAAGTAGTGATACCTGAGATCATGCCCGGAATAATCACTGGTGCCCTCCTGGCTTTCACTTTATCTATCGATGACTTTGTTATAAGTTTTTTCACTACAGGGCATGGGATATCGAATTTGAGCATAACAATTTTTTCCATGGCCAGAAGAGGGATCAATCCAATTATAAACGCGCTTTCAACTCTTATGTTTATCACAATGGTATCATTGCTTCTGATCATAAATTATCGAACAGAAAAGCAGGAAAAATCTTTAGAAGAAAGAAGGTAGTCAAATGAAAAGAAGAATAGGATTTATATTGATACTGACTCTGATTATCTCAGTGTTCGCATCAGGATGTGGGAGCAGTAAACCCTCAATAAACGTCTACAACTGGGGAGACTATATAGAACCTGAGGTATTGAGGATGTTTGAAGAGGAATATGGAGTTAAGGTTGTATATGACACATACGCTACAAACGAGGACCTCTATATAAAGCTAAAGCAGGGTGGAAGCAGCTATGATGTTATAATACCTTCTGATTACATGATAGAGAGAATGATAAAGGAAGATTTGCTGGCTAAAATCAATATGGACAATATTGATCAGCTGAGCAATGTGGACGAAAAATTCATGGGGCTTGACTATGATCCTACCAACGAGTATTCAGTCCCATACATGTGGGGCACTGTAGGCATAATCTACAACAAGTCAATGGTTTCAAGGCCCTTGACTAGTTGGGCAGATCTTTGGGATGAAGAATTTTCCGGTCAGATCATAATGCTTAATAGCCAGAGGGATACCCTGGCAGTTGCACTTAAGAAGCTGGGCTATTCAATGAATACAAGAGAGATCAAAGAGCTTGAGGAAGCCAGAGATGAGCTGATCGCTCAGAAGCCTTTAGTTTACGCTTACCTTGGAGATGAGGTCAAGGGTGTAATGACAGGTGGAGAGGCAGCTATAGCTGTTGTATGGTCCGGAGATGCTGTGGCAATGATGCAGGAAAATGAAGATTTGGAGTATGTCTTGCCATCAGAGGGGACCAATCTTTGGTTTGACGCTATGGTAATCCCGAAGAATGCAAAAAATCAATCGGATGCAGAGAAATTCATCAATTTCATGACAAGACCTGATATAGCTGCAACCAATGCGGAGTATATAGGCTATTCATCACCGATCCCTGCAGCAGTAGAGATGCTTCCGGAGGAAATTCAAAATAGTCCCGTAGCTTATCCGGCAGATGAGCTGCTGGAAAACACAGAGATTTTCAAGGACCCTCAGGATATCCTGTCCGAATATGACCGTATATGGACGGAAATAACAAGTGCACAATAAAATCAGTATGGCTGCCCAATTATGAGGTAGCCATCTCTTTTTGATTAGTGCTATAATAATACGTAGATAGTCTGTTATTTCTGACAAAACAGGAGGGGATCGCGTGAATCTTAGTTTTTTTGGAGCAACTGAAATGGTAACAGGTTCAAATTACATGTTAACAACTGAGAACCATAATATTCTGATAGACTGTGGAATGTTTCAAGGGAACCAGGAAAAAGAGAAGATGAATTTCAGAGAGTTTCCCTTTAATCCAGCTGAAGTTGATATCTTGATTTTAACTCATGCACATATCGATCACAGCGGCAGGATACCAAAGCTTGTCAAGGAAGGCTTCAGAGGCAGAATAATAGCAACTAAGGCAACATATGATCTTTGTACCATAATGCTGCTGGACAGCGCTAAAATTCAGGAATCAGATGCTGAGTGGGACAACAGGAAAAGACAAAGAGCTGGTCTGCCTATGATCGAGCCATTGTATACAAGTGAAGATGCTGAGCAAAGCCTCAAGTACTTTGAAACGTACCTTTATGAACAAAAAGTGGATATAAATGGAGAAATTTCCCTAAGGTTTAGAGATGCAGGACATATTCTTGGATCTTCTATCCTTGAGTTATGGATTAATGATAAAGGAGTTTCAACAAAGCTGGTATTCTCGGGAGACATAGGAATGCCTGGCAGACCCATAATCAATACACCGGAATTTATCGAGGATGCTGACT
>DAIPJA010000007.1:0-24141 GCA_036770525.1 Gudongella sp.
CCAAATATGTCCTCCAGTCTCTTTTTCCCCAGAAGATATCTCCAGTTAATTTCAGGATCGCCTGCTCCTCCCCATGAGAGGCTGACTGAAGCAACTGTATCACCAGGCTTTAATCTTTCAGGTTTGATCAATTTCATACGGTCTCACTCCTTTTTGTCAGTAATATCTACTGTAATCAGCTGCCAGCCTGATCGCCTCATACATGCTTGTTCCACTTGCCATACCCCTGCCGGCGATATCATAGGCAGTGCCATGATCCACAGATGTCCTTAAAAATGGAAGTCCATTGGTTATGGATACAGTCTTCTCGAAATCATGCATCTTTGCAGCTATGTGACCCTGATCATGGTATAAGGAGATCACTCCGTCATATTTCCCCTGAAGAGCAAAGTAGAACACTGAATCAGCGGGCACTGGGCCTTCAACCTTATATCCTGCGCGCCTTGCCTTGTTGATTCCTGGCTCTATGTGCTCCGTTTCTTCTTCACCGAACATTCCATGCTCTCCTCCGTGTGGGTTAAGAGCTGCAACTGCGATAACTGGATCCTCTACACCAAGCCTTACGAGTGCTTCATGGGATCTTACCACAGTTTCAAAGACCTTATCGCTCGAAACAAAATCACAAGCCTTTCTTAGTGAAACATGCCTTGAAAGGAAAAATATCCTCAAGGTATCGACCTGAAACATGGTCAGAGGATCCTCAACGCCTGTTAAGCCTTGAAGCATTTCAGTGTGACCTATGTATGGAACTCCTGCAAGCTTTAGGGCCTCCTTATTTACTGGTGCTGTGGCCAAAGCCTTTATTCTTCCATCCATAGCCAAGGACACTGCCCTCTCAACATATTGATAAGCCGCCCTGCCACATTTTTCACTTATCCTTCCACGCACAAGGTCTTTAAGATCAATGTTGCCAAGGTCCAGAACATTAACTAACTTATCCTTATATTCAAGGTCGAAGCTGTCAGAAACTCTGTTGAGGGTCTGTTCCAGTCCACATATCCTGATCGCTTCCTTCATGACCTCATAGCTGCCAATTATCACAGGCTTGCAAATATCAAACATCTCATCCATAGCGAGAGCCTTTACTATAACCTCTGGTCCGACTCCGGCTGGATCCCCCATGGTTATTCCAATGAACGGCTTCATATAAATCCCTCCTTATCACACTATGTTATCAGCGATACTTCAAAATATTCATTTATTATAATATCAGTATAGACCATAATCGAGCCCTAATCTATATCCAAGATAAATCAATGCTTATTATTATGGTCAACCTGTATTAGAAGGGTATAAATTTGTTGTCTAATATATTTTAATGATATGGAGGTTGCCATGGATCAAAATAAATCCAAAGCCATACTTGAGAGCCTTAAGCTTGCAATAAAGGGAAAGGATGATGTGCTTGAGAATGTTGTGATAGCACTTCTTGCCAGGGGGCACCTTCTGATCGAGGATGTTCCGGGAGTAGGCAAAACCACTCTGGTCAAGGCACTCGCCAGGAGTATGGACCTAAGCTATAAGAGGGTGCAGTTTACACCGGACCTTATGCCTTCAGATATCATAGGCATCAATGTTTACGACAAGCCTTCAGGGCAGTTTGTTTTCAGAAAAGGACCGATTTTTCATCAAATCTTTCTGGCTGATGAAATAAACAGAACTTCACCCAAGACTCAGTCAAGCCTGCTTCAAGCAATGGAGGAAGGCGAGGTCACCACTGAGGATGAGCATTATGTTCTTGATAAGCCTTTTATGGTCCTGGCTACTCAAAATCCTATGGAGTACCAAGGGACCTATCCTTTGCCTGAGGCTCAGTTGGATAGATTCCTTATGAGGCTTTCTCTAGGCTACCCGGATAAAATGAATGAGATCGAAATACTCAAAAACCATTCTGCAATAAAGTCTATGGAGTTGATCAAGCCTGTAATTGACGGGCTGGAGCTAATCAAGCTGCAAGAAAAGGTCGATAAGGTTAGAGTCCATGAGGATATCTATAAGTATATCGTAAATATTGCCGCAGCCACGAGGGTCTACGAGGATATACGCCTGGGTGCAAGCCCGAGAGCCTCCATCGATCTGTTGAGAGCTTCAAAAGCCAAGGCTTTTATTTCAAACAGGGAGTATGTCATTCCGGATGACGTCAAGTCGATGTCCAGTCGTGTCCGTTCTCACAGGATCTCCATAACCGGAGGAGCGAGGATGGAACGAAAAAAGATCGAGGATATATCACGAGGAGTTCTGAACAGGGCCACTGTTCCGGTGATATCCAAACAATAACAGATTCAGGCTGCTGTTGCCGGCTGGAATAATTTTGATAGTTTTTGCGCTGCTTGTTGGAGGGAGGATCCCTTACTTCCTACTGTATTTCTATGCCCTTTTTCTAATTTTGCCTCTGTTGTTCGGATATATATCACTTAGCAGAATATCTGGCACCATTACTGTACCAAGCAAGGAATTTAAAAAGGGCGATAGGATAACCTCGGAATACTCTGTTAAAAATAGGTCTCCCCTGTCAATGCCGAGTCTTATTGTAATAAATAATACTTCGAAGGTCATTACCGGGAAGGACACCCAGCCAATTGAGATATCACTACAGGGTGGTGCAATCCATACCGCAAGAGAGCATATTGCAGCCAATAGGAGGGGATACTATACTACAGGTGACATAACCCTTATATCCACAGATGCCTTTGGCTTATATTCCCTAAGACGCCTAATAGAAAGCTCAGCGGAGCTTTTGATATACCCTGATCCCAAGAAGCTTTCAATCTTCAGGATATCTGCCAGCCGTGAAGTTGGTGAATTAATAATAAACAATCTAAGCTTCAGAGATTTCGGCAGAATAGATTTTATAAGAGAATTCAGGGATGGAGATAGCATGAAGGCAATTCACTGGAAGCAATCTGCAGCGAAGGATTCAATGATAGTAAAGGAGTTCGAAAAAAGAGGGGATGCCAATGCCGTCATATTTATTGATAACAGCAGAGAGGTACTGTCAAAGGATGTGGATCGAAGACTTGAAGACCTTGAGGTTGATATCGCCCTTGGAATAATCGGTCATTGTCTCGAGCATAGGGTAAAGGTATCTCTCATCCACCAGGAAGGGAGTGTCATAAACAAAGCTGAAGGATCTCAAATAAGTGACATGAAACCCTTTCTGAAGCTCCTGGCAAAGCTTTCCGCAAACGGTGCTCGCGGTATTAAGGATCAGCTGGAGGCAGAGTCCAGTCTTCTCTCCAGAGGGTCAAATATAGTTATAATTACTCCGATACTAGACCCTGGTTTAGGGAGATTGGTGCTTGATCTGGCAGTACAAGGACTGAATCCGATAGTTATAGGCGTATCTGATTATCGTAATCATATCGGTCTCGTTGACGGATCCGTTGAAAGCAGACTGAAGCAGGAGAATATACCGGTTATACTTCTTGATTACTCCTCTGATTTTGAAAAAACTCTGGAGGAAGCCCATGGATAAAACAGCAGACCGTATCCAAAGATCAATAAATTGGATTCTATATTTTGCAATTGTGTTTGTACTTTCTCATATGCTTGGAATTGGTATTACCCTTACAAAGGGTATTCTCCATGAGCTGGTGGTTGTTGCATCTGCAGCAATAATTGCTAAATATATTCTATTTAATCCTATTTCTCTTTACTTTGCTTCTGTGGCAGCAGTATTCGGGTCGCTTATAGCAAACAGATACTTCAAAGATGCTCTGATTGGATTATATTCCTGGCTTATTGGACTTTCTGACAACATAATCAATAATATTATGGGCAGGGAGAATATCCTGACAGACTATCAGTTGCCTTTCATATTTATACTGGCATTTATGATATCAATACTCACTGCGTCAGTAGTTTTTAAGGGAAAAAGCATTCTTATATTACTTCCACACAATCTTTTTGCTTATATAATGTACTGGTACAACTTCAGAAACGAAGCGCTGTGGCTCTTAGCTGCATTTTTGGTTCTTTTTTTAATGCTTCTAAGCAGCAGAACCTTTATACCCGGAAAAAGGGAATCATTTCTGAATCTCAATAGCTCCACTGACGGTCAGCTATTAAGGTTCAGAACAGGAACTAAATACTCTGTATTGATCGTAGTGGTTGCACTCTTGCTGCCTAAAACAGATCGACACCTGAAATTTCCCTGGTTGGAAGCCAAGGTTAATGAGACCTTTCCTTTTGTAGAGGATCTAAGATCAACCGGCGAAGGAAGCAGGAACATCGGTGAGGCAGGAGGCTTTGATTTCTCAGTGACAGGTTTCCAGTCTGATGGCTCACGCCTCGGTGGCCCGGTCAAGCAAAGAAGCGATCAGGTAATGACAGTTAAAAGCAGTCGTTCGCTTTATTTAAGGGGGAATATCAAACAAATCTATACCGGTGAAAGCTGGGAGGCAATTACTGAACCTTCGAAAATTTATAGGCTTGGGGATGATATAAGCGGAGTAGAAGAAAATTCGAAGGATCTTTTGTATGACAGGGTTGAAGCAGTAGTAACCTTCAGAGATTTTTCTTCTACAACTCTCTTTAGTCCTCTACTCCCTGAAAAGCTGAATTCCTTCCAATCTAAGGCATTCGTTAGGGGAAGAGATGGCTATCTGGTCATCCCCGGAGGGTTGTATGACGGCGAGAGCTACTATTTAAGTGCGCTCGTACCCAAACCCTATGGTATTGCACTGGCAAACGGATCAAATAAAACCCTTGAGGAGCTGGATGATATTGAGATCTACCTAAGCCTGCCAAGATCAATAACTCAAAGGACCTTCGAGCTTACTAACAGTATTATTGAAGGTATGGAATCTCCCTATGAAAAAGCTGCTGCAATTGAAGAGTATCTCAGGACAAGCTATACTTATCGTCTTGATGTGGGTCAGGTTCCTGAGGGAGTAGAATTTGTTGATTATTTTCTTTTCGAGGGGAAGGAGGGCTATTGCACTTATTATGCAAGCGCTATGGCTGTCATGCTAAGAATAGCTGACATACCCTCACTGTATGTTGAGGGATTCACAGCAAGAGGGCCTGCTGATGACGGAGTATATAGTGTGACCTATAACAATGCTCATTCCTGGGTCGAGGCTTTTATTGAACCGGTTGGCTGGATGACATTTGAACCTACGCCAGCGCTTCCCTTGCCTCTAAGACTTGAGGATTACTCACCCGACGAATATGGAACGACCGATCCTAATATGCCAGGAAGCTTTGGAAGGGATCCGGATGACATGGGAATGCCGGGTGAACCAGTAACTGAAGACAGCGAAGGTGACCTTGATATTACAAATGCTGATTTTATATTTATTTTTATTTTATCTGCTGCGGTAATATTGTTGGCTGTCTTGCCTGGAAAATTGATTCTTGGTCTTATGAGGTACCAGAGAAGAAAACGATCTATAGAGTCCATGGAGGCCCAGGATAAGATAATCCACTATTATGATGATATAGTCGATATGCTTGGGATATTAGGTTATCCAAGTCTCTCGGGTGAAACTCACTCCGACCACGCGAAACGTATAGCATACAAGTTCAACGATATAAACGGAGCAGGAATATTGAAGATTTCCGATGCTTTTGTTAAGGCTAAGTATGGAGATATAGAACCCGATCATGATATGATAAAAACTTCGCTGGAATTTCTGCATACTTTGGAGGATAAAGCAAGGAAGGACCTTGGAAAACCGAAATTCCTTTATTTGAAGTATATCAAGGGAATAAAAAATAAGGGACGATAAACTCGTCCCTGTTCCACTATAGATTCTCAACAAATTGTATCTTATAGCCATCCGGATCCTTCACATAAAAGAATCTGATCCCCGGATTGGGTTGAAAAGGCCCGCTGTGGACCTCGATGCCTTTTCTTTTCAACTGCTCTATCATCGATTCTGTCGAGTCGACTACAAATCCCATTGATATGCCTTCGTTGGTGCATTCAGGCCTTAGCTCCAAGTCTGAAATCAACTCAATTTGGGTGTCTCCTTCCCCAAGAAAACATATCTCTGTCTCAGGACCGGCTTTTATACGTCTGGTTATTGGCAGACCAATCACACCATTATAAAAATCCAATGATTTTCTCATATTATTTACTGTTAGTGTCGTCCAGCAGTATTTCACACTATTACCCCCTTATCATCTGGTACCAAGGAAATCGATCGTTTTCCTGAATACATGCTCTCTGTCCTCTGAAAGAACTGAAAGGTGTCCACCGGTCGAAGGCTGAAATACCTCTACTTCGCTTTTTACCAGCATATTTGATATTATGTCCACACTACCTGGTTCTGCAATATCATCATTTCCAGAATGTATTAACAGCACCGGACACTTGACCTCAGAAAGAACAGCCTCATTGACTACAATATCCATAAGCCTCCTAAGCTCATCAAAAATCCTGACCGCGATCCTCTCGTAGTGGATATGATATTTTTTGAATATTCCTGTTTTCCCTTCAAGGGGTCTGATCAGAAACTCTGACTTATCAGCATAATCAACTGAGATAAATGATCCTGGAACAAGCTTTGCAGGAGCAGCAATGGATACTATCCCTCTGATCTCAGGATAAATACTTGCAAGCATAAGGGACAGCAATCCTCCGGTTGATATTCCGCCAACATATACAGTGTCGTGATACTTTCTTAGATTCTCGTAATCATATTTTGCCTTAAGTACCATATCTTCAGCAGTTGTTTTATTAAGGTCCTCGGGATAAGTACCATGACCTGCTAAGTTTACACAGCTGACTGAGTACCCGTAATCGTTAATAAATCTTGCCATCGGGATCATTTGAGCTGCGCCTGATGTCAACCCATGCATCAGTAGAACTGCCTTTCCATTATCACCTTGAAGATAGGTTTGGTAATTTGCCTTCACACTATCCACCTCCAGACATATTTTGAACCTTCATTATGATTGTATCACTTCTTTCAGTCCAGAGAGCGCACAAAAATAAAAAGGCCAGCATTTAAGCTGACCTTTATAAGCTATTTAATTATCTAGCCATCTCGAAAGCTTCAGTAACAACTGCCTGATAGCCTTCAACTGTTATAGTTACTGATGAAGTAAGTTCTGCAACATCTGGTACTGATGGGTGAGAAGCATCTCTCTCAACAACCTTCATGCCATTGATTTCGTCAATTGTCTTGCCAGCCATCCAAGCTTGAAGAGCTGTCATTTGCTCAAACCACTCTTTGCCAATGCCTGAAGCTTTTACCATACCGTAGTCAGGACCAAGTTCAACCTTAGTTTTACCTGCAACAGTCTTATCAGTAGCTACCTTACCTTCTGCATCGTAAGGTACTCTAACTTGTGCATTGTCAATGATAGCAGCTACAACCTTGCCATCCTTGTCGAATGCAGTTGCTGCCATGTAAGTATCAACCTGAGCCTGAGCTGTTACAGCATTGCCGTTAGCATCTGTGCCAGCATCTCTTGACTTGTTGATATGAGTTTCAACTCCAAGACCTACAGTTTCTGCTCCAGTAGCGTCAACTGAATTATTCCAAGCTTCTTCCACAGCTGCTATGTAGCTTTCAACTGTAATTGTTACTGATGAAGTCAATTCTGGAACGTCTGGAACGTTTTTATGTGACTCATCTCTTTCCTTAACCTTAAGAGCTTTTATTTCTTCTACAGTTTTACCGATCATCCAATCTTCGAATGCTCCCATTTGCTCGAACCATTCTTTGCCGATTGATGACGCTTTGATCATACCATAGTCTGCTCCAAGATCCTTCTTGGACTTAACTTCTGATTCCTTGTCTGAAGTAACCTTCATGTCTGCATCGAAAGCTACCTTTGTTTGAGCAACGTCTATAGTAACGCTTGCTACCTTACCATCTGCATCAAAGCCTACAGCAGCTATGGTTACATCAGCCTGAGCTGTTGCAAGTACTTCGTTGCCATTAGCGTCAACGCCTTTGTCCTTGGACTTAGCGATAGAAATGTTTTGTCCAAGACCAACCTTTGCGATCTTGCTTGCTGCTGGTTCTGCAGGAGTTTCTGCAGGAGTTTCCGCAGGAGTCTCTGCTGGTGCTGGTGCTGGTTCTGGTGCTGGTGCTGCTGGTGTACAGCCTGCAAGTACACTGATGCTCAAGACAAGTACCAATAGTAGTGCCATTAATCTTTTCATTTTAACCCTCCATTTATATGTATTGATATGTGTTTCACATAGATGATTATAACACTTTGTATTTTTTATGACAATACTTTTCAGGTAAAAATATTCATTGATTCAAATCTATTCATTTATGTCATATGTTCTTTACCCTGGAGCTATTCAAATTACTTGAATTACATCACTTTAACTACTTTTTTAACAATTTAAAGGAGCTTGCAGGTTTGTTAAGCAAGCTCCACTAATTAAATTATTTCGAACATATATCGATATATTTCAATCATTCTAATTGTTTCCTCGTTCCAGCAGGATATTTATGAAAACATCTGCAATTCTAGGGTCGAATTGAGTACCGGAGTTATCCTTGATCTCATCGAGAGCCTTCTCCCTTTCCATCGCTTTTCTGTATGCTCTGTTTTCTGTCATTGCATCATATGCATCGACAACTGATAAAATTCGCGATAAGAGAGGAATTTCTTCTCCTGCCAATCCATGAGGATACCCTTTGCCATCCCACCTCTCGTGGTGACAGAGAATAAATTCAGCTATAGGTGAAAGTTCAGGCGATGAAGCTGCTATACGATAGCCGATCTCAGGATGTTTTTTCATTTCGATCCATTCTTCTGGCGTCAGCTTGTCAGGCTTATTTAATATCCTGTCAGGAACAGCTACCTTACCAATGTCATGAAGCATTGAAAGCAGTTCAAGCTGGTCAAGCTCAAGCTGGCTCAAACTCATTTTCTCCCCTATTGCTCTTGCCATTGCTGCTAGCCTCCTTGCATGTGCCTCGGTCTCATGACTTTTTTCTATCATAGTGGCCTGCATGGAAGAAATTATTGAGCTGTGTGAGCTCTTCTTCTCCAGAAGCTTTCTCTGGTACATATTGTATTCAGCATCTCTTATTATCTCTGATATGCTTTGATCTGATCTTTCCTTTGTGGCTGTTCCCAGCGATAAATTAACATTTATGACATCATCCCTTGAATTATTATGCTCTCTAATCTCTTCATTTAAACTTTTGATCAGATCTCTCGCTTCTGAATAATCCGTATTAGGCATTATAACAGTAAACTCATCACCTCCGGTTCTCGAAAGCAAATACTTTTCTTTCATGCATTTTCTGAGGATTTTAGAGGTCTCGGTGATCAAATTATCGCCAAAGGAATGTCCAAGAGTATCGTTGATAAGCTTCAGCCCATTTATGTCGCCCATAAGTATTGACAGGGGCAGATTATCTTCTGAGTCGAGCCTTACCAGCTCTTCTTCAAAGTACCTCCTGTTAAAAAGCCCTGTAAGGTAGTCATGGTAGCTTATATAAACAAGATTTTCTTCAGCCTTTTTCTTTTCTGTTACATCTCTTACGATACAATGAGTATTTTTAAAGCTTCCATCTACGTCATAGTTTATTCTACCTTCAATACTTACATTTATCGGGATTCCTTCCTTGGAAATCATAATGAGCTCAGAAATTATACTCCCTTTTTCCTTAAATACAGTAAATCTCTCAACAAAACCTGTCCGCCCATCCAAATCCAGGTAATCTGGAAACCATGTCCCCAGGACATCTTCCTTCCTGTCGTATCCCATCATGTCAAGCCACTGCTGATTTATATCAAAAATATAACCGTCTTCATCCAATGACTGATAGGGCAAGGGAGCTTCGTCAAACAAAGCCTGATATCTCTCCTCTGAAAGCTTCAGTTGATTCTGATATTCTCTAAGCTCTTTTTGCCTGCCTAGAAGCAGCGCCAATATCAAGGATCCTGCAGGGTAGATAGTAAGGACCGGAAGGCTGATTGCTCTTACGACCTGAAGATTTGTTGATTCAGGCAGCATCAACCACATAGTCATAAGCATCGCTATGTGCACAATAAAGCTCATTATCAAAATGTTGATCCAATTGTGATTCTTACTTAGCTTCAAAGGATCTCTTCTCCAGAAGATCCCAATGACTGCACTCAGTACTATTACAATAACTCCAGGTGCTGCTCCAAGACCTCCCATATAAAGCCGGTATATTGATGCAACTATTGCTGTTATTACAGTAGGCAGGACTCCGAATATAAAACCTGTTATGCTTATCAGTATCGAACGGGTATCAAATACTATCCCACCATCCATTCTGAAGGGTACCATCATGATCGCAATACAAATAGCAGCCACAAAGATTCCATTTATATAAGGCCTTACAGCCCTTTTGCTCTCTGGAATATAATATGTGACCTCATAGATTATTGATAATATTAAGAGGAGTGCTGCGTTTTGGATCATTGAATTCACTGTTGGATTAGCCATAATAAGTCTCCGCCCGATATGATTTCGATCACATAGTTATAGGATAGGACATTCCCAAAAACCGGTGCCCCATTACCCAATATCGGCAGGCTTCACTACAAAGCCTGCCGATATATTCTAAAGTTTATACTTTAGTACTGTTCTTAAGGTTGTGACGTTCCAGGGAATCTATCATACGCATGCTGCATAAGACGCTTCTTGTTGACAATATGTCTCTCATATTTTCCCATAAACACTCTTCCTGATGTATCAAATCCTTCTATAGATAAGAATATCCTACTATTCTCAACCCTGTCAACTCTTACTCTTACATTGATTGGCTCGCCCACAAGAGTGGGTTGTTCATGGAAAATCTCAATATAAGTACCAACTGTTGTATATTCCTTGGGCAGGAGCTTGTCCAACATTTGGCCAGAGCCTTCAATTACCATATCCAGTACAGCTCCGGTAGATACCAAATAATACAATTCCTCTGTACCAGGACCCTTGGCAGCATCATTTGGACCTGTTACCTTCATGAAATCATTTACTAAACCAACCTCGATCCTGTGCTCAATCATCGCAGATACCTCCTTAACAGCAACATTGGAAGAACTATCATCTCACTATGATTTATACCTTTAATTTATCGCGTTAAACAAGCGATGTTAGCCATTTCCCTTTGTAATACAACAAAACCTGCCCTCGCGGGCAGGTTGAAGATCATATTATTCCTCTTCCTCCATAAGCTCCCAGAACTCATCTCCCCAATACTTCTCAATGAATTCATCTCTTCCTGATATTTTTCTGTCTTCTTTATAGAGCTTTGGCTCTTTTTTATGAAAATCCTGATGGTATTCCTCTGCATCGTAAAAGGTGGGTGCAGGCATTATTTGAGTGATCACAGGGCCCGGGAGCCTCCCACTCTCATCAAGCTCTCTTTTCGATTTTTCTGCAGCAGCTCTTTGCTCCTCAGTGGTATAAAAAATGCCTGTCCTGTATTGAGGACCTCTGTCCTGGAATTGTCCTTCATCATCAGTCGGGTCAACCTGCATCCAAAATGCCTTTAATAGCTTCTCATAGCTTATTTTTTCAGGATCATAAATTATTTTAACTGCCTCATAGTGTCCAGTCTCCTTCTTTTTTACCTCTTCGTATTTGGGATTTTCAACGTGTCCACCTATATAGCCTGATTTGATTTCAACTACACCTTTGAAAACCTCAAATGGTGAAACCATACACCAAAAACATCCGCCTGCAAATATTGCCGTTTCATATCTTTTTTCCATGGTGTGATACCTCCCCTAATTATTGTCCAGAAATACTTAATCCTTAACAAGAATATTATACTCTAAACCAGCTTCTTGTACTAAGGATATTTACATCTATTTTTCTTTGACAGATGCTTAAGTATAATTGATTGAGATTTATAAAATAAAACAATATACTGTAACTAGACTGATCAATATCGGGAGGGGGTAGTAAGGATGAAGGATATACTGGTACGGAGATCAAAATCTGAGGATAGAAAGGATGCTGTCTTTGTTGAGGGTCAGGCAACTCCTGGACTTCATTATCTGGACAATGTTTATGAAGATTGGCTTGTCGATCCTGATGGAGTGCTCCTGGTCGCAGAATTCGACGGCAGGCTTGTTGGTGTGGGAAAGTTTTCTAAAATGCCTGACGGATCAGCATGGCTGGAGACACTTAGAGTACTTCCGGATTACCAGGGAAAGGGTATTGGAAAGGCTTTCTACAGGGAATTTCTCAATTTGGCAGAGATAAGAGGAATCAATAGGCTTGGAATGTACACTACTCCTGACAACTTCGCCAGCAAGGGATTGGCGGAAATAAATGGGTTTATCTTTGCAGGTGAGTTTAGGGGTTCGTCTCTTGATATAAAATCCGCCGGTACTTATGTCGAATCCAAAGGTTTCGAAACGATTACATCACCTGATGATGCCTGGAGATTGATTGAAAGAGATTCAAAGCTTTGGGGTGGGTATGGAATAATGAATAGAACTTTTCTTAGACTGAGCAAGGAGTTAGTCAGCTTCTGGACCTCCAAGAGCTTTATTTCCCGCCATATTGGATCTGACAGTATAATTATAATGGGTGCCAGATTTATGCCTGAAAAGGCTGTCCACATAGCTTATATGTCTGGCGATATTGGTCTATTGATAAAGTACGCAATTTCAAAGTCCAAATACTTAGGGGTCGACAGACTGCAGTGCATGTATCCTGAAGGACAATCATATATTTCAGAAAAGCTTAGTGAGTTTGGCTTCAAAGTTGATCCTTATAGCTGCATAGTTATGGAGAAGAATTGATGATTAAAAAAGACAGTACCCAACTAAAAGGTACTGTCTTTTCTTACTTACTCTTCAAGGCCTTGTTTCAGGTCTGCAATAATATCCTCTACGTCTTCTATACCCACAGAAAGCCTCACCAGACCATCTGTAAGACCAGCTGCTATCCTCTCTTCCCGAGGTACAACTGCATGAGTGGTTGAGGCCGGATGTTCTATCAGGGTATCCACATCTCCCAGACTTACGGCAAGTGTGCAGAGTTTGACGCTGTTCATTAATTTCTTACCGGCATCATATCCACCCTTAAGCTCGAAGCTTAGTACTCCTCCAAATCCTGAAGCCTGGCTCTTGATTATATCATGCTGTGGATGCTCGGGGAGCCCAGGGTAATTTACAGAGGATACTGCTGGATGTGATTTCAAAAACTCAGCGACAGCCATAGCATTCTGCTGATGCATGCGCATCCTCACCGGAAGCGTTTTCAATCCTCTCAGTACCAGCCATGCATTGAATGGGCTGATAACTCCTCCCATATTATTATGTACCAGACACCTCAGTTCATTTATGAACAATCTGCTCCCTATAGCTATTCCCGATATGCTGTCGCCATGTCCTGTCATGTACTTCGTAGCGCTATGAACTACAACATCTGCTCCAAGAACGAGAGGGTTCTGGAAGTACGGAGTCATAAATGTGTTATCTACAACGACCTTTATGTTTTTGTTTCTGGCGACCTTTACTACTGCTCTGATATCAACACATTTCAGCTTTGGATTGGTAGGGGACTCAAAGTATAACACCTTGGTCTCATTTCTTATACTTTTCTCAACATTCTCGATTTCACTGAAATCCGTAAATGATACAATAGCTCCAAATTTTTGCATTATCTGGATCAAAAAGTCTCTGGCCGTACCATATAGGCTGTTATCTGCAAGTATATGATCTCCCGGCTTAACAATCAGTAAAAAAACAGACGATATTGCTGCCATTCCAGAGCTGAAGGCAAGGGCTGCCTCACCTTTTTCCAATACAGCCACCTTTTCCTCAAGTGCATTTTGTGTAGGATTTCCAAACCGTGTGTATATATATCCATCAGTAAGCCCAATTTCCGGTGTAAATGCATCACTAAATAATTTGGCTCCGTGATCCACATCTCTAAAAGCGTAAGTAGTAGTCTGATAAATAGGTGTATTGTGTGCTCCTGTCAAAGGATCACACGCCTGTCCTGCATGACAGCACTGAGTTGCAAAGCCCATTCCTCTAATTTTATCGTCGACCATTTAAATACCCCCCTGTTATATTTGCGAGACCTTGATTGACCTCCTGACAACTCAATTATATACTATTTACATGGAATGGAGGTTTTTTGGATGAAATATTTTGAACTCGATACACCTTCTCTGCTTATAAATAAGGAGAGGATGCTTGAAAACCTTAAGGCTATGCAGGATTTTGCCGACAAAAATGGAGTCGCTCTCAGACCCCACACGAAGACTCATAAGATGCCTTCAATTGCTCTGATCCAGGAAGAAATGGGTGCAAGGGGGATCACAGTTGCCAAGGTTGAGGAGGCTGAAGTGATGGCTTCCAGAGGTCTTAAAAACATTTTTATAGCAAATGAGGTAGCTGGGGTCCAAAAGCTTGAAAGAATAAATGAATTGTCCAGAAAAATAGATGTTTCATTTGGAGTAGATTCGATGGAGCAAGTGGATCAAATCACTTCAGTCTTCAGAGAAAAGCCTGCAAGGGTTCTTGTTGAAATAGAAGTGGGAGAAAACCGGTCTGGTGTCATTGAAGAGGCTTACTTTAGATCGCTCCTTATGAAAATCAAAGGCAGAAGTGAGCTCCAATTCATTGGAGTATTTTCCCATGACGGCCACTCATATAGCGCCAAGGATCTGGATGAATGCCTAAAGATTAGCCTTGAGAGCCAGAGACGAACCCTCCGGTTCGCAGAAATTGCAGAAAATATGGGTATGGATCCCCAGGTCGTCAGTATTGGATCAACCCCATCAATGCTCGTAAATACTCCTATCCTGCCTGGAGTAACGGAGATTAGACCGGGTACATATGTATTTCTTGATGCATCTCAGGCAAACATTATCGGTTCCTTCGAAAAGAATGCTGCGACTGTTCTTACGACCATAATTAGCAAGCCAACTGATGAAAGAGTCGTTACGGATGTCGGTGCGAAGGGACTTACTATGCAGAGAAGGACCGTTGGCATTACAGCTACTGAAGGTCTTGGTGCGGTAAGGAACTATGAAGGTGTGTTCATCTCCAGAGTTTATGATGAACACGCATTGATCTATAACAGAGAATTCAGAGAGAAAATCTCCATAGGAGACAAAATTGAAATCATCCCTAACCATATCTGTCCTGTAGTAAATCTGTATGATAAGGCTTTTCTGGTATCCGGTGATGAGGTGGTAGGGGAACTTATAATTGAGTGCAGAGGGAAGCTCAGGTAGCAATCACATTAGTGTAGTGATAAAATATATAAAAGGAAGAGGAGGAGGAGGAGAGAATGATAAATACGGAAAAAAATCTCAGGGTAGCAGTGGTACAGGCTGCACCTGTTATTATGGATCTTTGGGCAACTGTGGAAAAGACCAGGCATCTCATTAGAGAGGCTGCCGACAATGGAGCTAAGCTGGTTGTGTTTCCGGAATCCTTTATACCGGCTTATCCAAGGGGATTTACATTTGGATTTGTAGTTGGCAGCAGAACTATGGAAGGAAGAGCAGACTGGAAAAGATATTACGATAACTCTGTAGCTGTACCTGGGCCCGTAACTGATATCCTTTCTGAGGCTGCCAGAGAATCTGAAATCTATTTGTCCATAGGAGTTACTGAGAAGGATGGTGATGGTAGGACTGCATCATTGTATTGCACCAACCTTTTATTCGGACCGGACGGAAGCTTCCTCGGCAAGCACAGAAAGCTCAAGCCGACAGGATCAGAGAGGTACATATGGGGAGAGGATGACGGAAGTACTCTGGCAGTTGTGGATACTCCATACGGCAGGATGGGCTCCCTGATTTGCTGGGAAAACTATATGCCACTTGCCAGGGTTGCAATGTATTCCAAGGGAGTCACAATCTATCTTGCACCTACAGCAGACTCCAGGGATGAATGGCAGAGCACGATGAGACACATTGCCCTTGAAGGGAGATGCTTTGTGATTGGTTGTAATCAATATGTAGAAAAAAGCATGAATCCGACTGATATGAATTACTACCACGAGCTTGAAAACCAGCCTGAAATAATGTGCCCGGGAGGCAGCTGCGTAGTAAGTCCGTATGGAAAGTATCTTGCGGGTCCGGTGTTTAATAAAGAAGATATCCTCTATGCAGACCTGGATCTTGATGATGCGATCTCAAGCAGGATGGATTTTGATCCTATGGGTCACTATTCAAGACCGGATATTCTAGAGTTTAAGCTCCACGAAAAGTAGAGATAATATAAAGCCAAAGAATCACTTAATCGTGACCCTTGGCTTTTTTATTCTGCCTTTCTGCGCCAAAACTCAGGATTCAGCAGAGGGCTTTTCTCAAAGTCTTCTGATTCCAGGAACCTAAAGCTTCCCTGCTGTAATCTAAACCCGGCACAGTCATCATATGATTCGGTGCAAATATCCTTAACAAATATTTTAACTATCTTTTCCTGATCAAGTATTATGCCTCCCCAGCCTGTTTTATCGCCAATACCATAACATACAGCCGGGAAAGATCCATATACCTTATCTCTATAACTCCATAATGACGACTTATGGGTATGTCCGGAAAAAACTCCCAGAACCTTTTCGGAGGAATCAATGATATCTACCATCCCTTTATCTCTGAATATCCCCTCATCCAGCCAGTTTAAGGCGGGCATGATATGTTTATGCTGGAATATCAGTATATTGTGACTTGAGTCAATCACCTCATCCCGCAGAAAGCTTCTTTGGGCATCCGACATCATATTGCCATTAGAACTCACAGTGTCAAGTATAATAAGCTTATAATCACCAAATACCACGCTGTAGAAGTATTCATTAGGATCCTCTATCCTGGTCCAGGAGCTTATTCCCATATCTCTCCATATCAAATCCATTTCTTTAGCATCCATAGAGTATGTATGCTCATGATTTCCAAATAAGGGTATTGTGATCTTATTGAATCCTGTTTTTTCAATAAGTCTCCTAAACTCCATCCACTCGCCATGAAAGCTGTTGTCTGTAATATCTCCACCTAAAATAACTGCAAGAGGTTCTACCTGGAGAGCGCTGATCTCCTCAAGACACAACTCAAGCTGTCTGGAACAATCTATCTTTTCATATTTTCTATCTATTTCCTTTTGATATGGTTCAATCTGGTGGAGGTGAAAATCCCCTGCCCACAGGATCATCTTGGGATCTTTAAGATTTCCAAACACCTTCTTCAATTCAAAGTTCAATGCTGAAACACTATTTCTTGCCAGCTCTATATCTCTTCGTTCAGGTTCTTTTTTATAAAGATGCATTTTAAGAGTTGCCCTCCCCTATATGTCTTTGATCGAATTCAGAAAGATCGGTTGGTCCCCTCAATATATCCTTCTTGACAACTATCATCCCTTCCCTGTTAGGTCTCATTTTCCATCTCACCAGCTGTACCTTGCCTCCAGATATCTCTATAGCACTTATTGTAGAGGGATATATGCAGCAGCCTGTGTTGAAGTAAGGGAGATCTCCTTTTCTTGGGAATTTATATCTGTGGGTATGACCACATATAAGCATCCTCTTGTTGTTCTTTATCCACTTATTATAGTTGTTTTCGATCTTATGTCTCTTGTATGTATTTTTTACGGGACTTGCAGGGTTTTTGATTCCAAAAGCATGGAGAAATCTCCAGAAATACTTCAGTGTAAGCATGGTGAAATACCATGCCTGATCGTTTGCGAAATCCCCCTGGTGTCCGTGAACTACGAGAATTTCCTGTTCAGTATCCTTGTGCTTGAGTACCAGGGATTCAACAGGCTTTATACCCTTAAGAAAGTCATAAAATTCCTCCCGGTATTCATTATAGAATCTGTAATAATACTTCTCAACATACTCAGGATACTTCAAAAATATATTGTGATTCCCATATAACATTATAAGTCTGTCATGATAGTGGAACTTTTTGATGACCTCGAAAGCATCGTAATGAGCATTCTTGATATACTTCATCTTTGGCTGCTCCCAAAGTTCATCACCATCGCCAACTTCTACGTATGTATAGTCATTGTCATAATAATGCTGGAGAGCATAGATAAAAAGGTTCTGGTTTTTTGTGAATTCATCAGAGTGGCTAGCATCACCTCTATGACAGTCACTCATGAAAACATACCTGGAGCTGTCATCGAAGTATTCTACTCGTGCACTTTTAAAAACCTCATCCAATCTCTTCTGTGTCTTCAATTTAATACACCTCTTTATGAGTATTCAAGCCAAAATATATTCCAGTCTACTCTCCCAGAAATCTATACCCAACTCCAACTTCAGTAGAAATGAGGTGGCATCCTGAGTCACCCTTTCCAATCTTTCTTCTGAGGTTGGCCATGAAAACTCGTAAGCTCTTATTGTCCCCCCCTGCTTCATAACCCCATATCTTTCGTATAATGTAATTATGAGTCAGCACTTTCCCCTGATTCTCTATCAGTAACAAAAGGAGTTTATATTCAAGGGGAGTCAAATGTACTTCAGCA
This sequence comes from Gudongella sp., assembly GCA_036770525.1. Lineage (GTDB taxonomy): Bacteria > Bacillota > Clostridia > Tissierellales > Tissierellaceae > Gudongella. The sequence continues at coordinate 18,400 of DAIPJA010000007.1, forward strand.
TCATCGACAAGTACTTTCCTTTTCTCGTAATCCACTGTAAGGTAATCGAATTTATAGATAGTCTCCTCTGAATTAACTCCTCTTAAGGCTAAAGCTCTTTCAGCTACTCTGATTCTTGCCATGAGCTCACCCATATGAAACGGCTTTGTCACGTAATCACTTGCGCCCATATCAAGTGCTTCAATTTTATCATTTTCCTGTCCCCTTGCGGATACTACTAATATGGGGATCTCAGTAAACTGTCTTAGTTCTTTTATTATTTCAAGTCCATCCTGATCTGGAAGGCCTAAATCAAGAAGGATTATATCGGGTCGGTACGATGCGAACATAAATAATCCGTCAGCAGCAGATTGTGAGATGTATACTTCGTAGTTTTCCTTCTTAAGTGATACAGCTATGAAGTTGGATATATATTTGTCGTCCTCAATCACAAGTATTTTGGTTTTAGAGTCCACTTTCTATCCCTCCAAAGGCAATCGGAATACGAACCTGCTCCCCTTAGGGATGTTTGGTTCGACGCGAATATCCCCCATATGTGCACTTATTATTGCTTTGCAAATTGCCAAGCCTAATCCAATTCCGCGTTTACTGTCCGTAATTCCAGTATCCAGTGTTACAAATTTTTCAAAAAGCCTGTTCTGGATGCTTTTGTCTATTCCCTCTCCTGTATCGGAAACGGTAACCTCGAGATAACCATTGGATACATTAGCCTCCAATGATATCTCAGCTTCCGGAGGAGTATGTCTTACAGCATTCTCCAAAAGATTAACTATTACCTGTACTATTAGCTTCCCATCCATAGGAACTGAGATCACTTCTTCAGGAAGCTTTACGGTAAGTACCCTATCTCTCAAGAACCTTTTAATATGATTGACTGCCTCACTTATAACGTCATCAACGACTTCCTCTTCTTTTTTCAGCAGCAATTGTGAGTCGTTGATCCTGGTCATATTCAGTATATTCTCTACAAGGTTTGTCAGCCAGGTTATCTCCTCGCTGATATCTCCTGCAAGATGTCTTCTTTCTTCATCGGAGAGGTTATAGTAATTTTCATACAACAGCTCACCTGCACCGGATAAAGCCGTCAAAGGACTCCTGAGATCGTGAGATACCGATCTGAGAAGTGTAGCCCTAAGCTGCTCTCTTTCCATCGCTACCTTGATCTTTTCTCTTTCAGTATAAAGCTGTTCTCTTTCAAGTGCAATTCCCATTTGCATTGCGATGGACTGGATGATGATCTCCGCTTGAGTATCTTCAGATTTTTCGAATCCATATACAATTATCCTTCCCAGTCTACCTGTATTACTTATTATATCAAAGCTGGAGCATTGCAGACCTTCATCCGATCGTTCAGTGGCTTCCGGTTCATCTGCAAGCTCCACAGAGCATTCATGGCCTGTATACTCTTTAACAAAAGACACACCCCTGTTGATAATGCTTTTTGTTCCGCTTATCGGTAAAAATCCTGAAGCTATCTTATATAATATCAGAGTAGTGCGCTCATTCTTTTCCGTCAGCTCGATCTGTTTCTGGAGCCTGGATGTTATCTTTCCTGATACACCAGCGGTTATGAGGAAAAATACTAAAAGTATAATGTCATTGCTGTTTGAAATTACAAATGTAAATCTTGGCTCTGTAAAAAGAAAATTGACCAGCATGAGGCTAGCTATAGATGATACTATCCCCCATAAATAGCTGCTGGTCAGAACTGTCGAGAATAAAACTCCAAGTAAAAAAACCATTATAATACTTTCTTTCCCTACTCCAAGGTAGTTGATACTGACAGAAGTGATTGAGGATATTGAAAATATCAGGAGTGCCTTAAGACCGTTCAGGATATTTCTGTCTGTTTGTTTTTTCTCCATTACTGACCCCCCTGACTAATTAAACTAATTTCCTTCCACAAGAAGCAGGATATCCTTTTTACTTCCGGCTATAAGAATATGTTCATCACCATTGAATTTATACCCTGCATTAACGATAGGAGTCACATGGTTATTGTTCTTGTAGCCAATAATATTTATATTGTGATTCATCCTTACATCCAGTTCTTTGATCGTCTTCCCGATCCATTCTTCCGGTACAAACATTTCTGAGATAGCATACTCCGGTGTAAGCTCTATATAGTCCAGAGCAAGATTGGAGCTGTACTTGACAGCTGCTCTCTGAGCCATATCCCTCTCCGGATAGATGACATCATCTGCACCAATTTTTAAAAGGAACTTAGCATGGATGTCCCTGTCTGTTTTTGAAACCACATAAGATGCCCCCAGGTCCTTTAGTAGAGAAGTTATCTCCAGTGATGATTGAAAGTTATTGCTGATGCATACAAAGCATATATCAAAATTGCTAACTCCCAATGACCTCAATACATCCTCGTCCATACAGTCTCCAATGTGTGCCCTGGTTACTATTCCTGTTATTTTGTCGACTGCATCTTCATTGGTATCAACTACCATTACTTCATTTCCCAATTCGGTAAGCTTTATTGCAAGATGTCTTCCAAATCTTCCCAGTCCGATCACAAGAATTGATTTCATATACACCACTCCTACCCAATTATTATTTTATCCTCAGGATTTCTAAGCTTCCTGATGCATCTTTTCTCAGTTACTGCCATAAACACGGTAAGGCTGCCCAGTCTACCGCTATACATCAATGCTATGATCACCAACTTGGATATACCCGACAGGCTCTGCGTCACTCCCTTTGTCAGTCCTACTGTTCCTATGGCTGATGAGGCTTCAAAGAGTGCGTCCTCGATCAGCATGGCTTGGGAGCTTACTATAATGAATGTCCCTGCCAACATAAGAAATAAATAGAATGTAGCACTGAAGAAAGCTCGTCTGACGATTGCAGGGTCAAGTCTTCTGTTAAATACATTTACGTCCTCAAATTTCCTGAAGTAGGTTATTAAGGACAGCCCTATGATTACGAAGGTAGTTATCTTTATCCCTCCTGCAGTTGAACCTGGGCTGGCACCAATTATCATCAGAAACATTGTATAAAGAGATCCCGCTTCGCTTAGAGCTGCAGTATCTATCGTATTGAAGCCGGCTGTTCTTGGAGTTATAGATTGAAAAAAAGACGCCAATAGCCTTTCCCCAAAGTCCATCCCTTTCATTGATGCCTCCGACTCAAGCATAAAAAATACCGCTGTTGATACCGCTATTAGTGCTGCTGTCGAAATCAAGACTATTTTTGTGTGCAGGCTATAATTTTTGTGGTCAAGCTTGTTTCTGAATAAATCATCCCAAACGACAAAGCCTATACCCCCAATAACGATCAGTGCCATTACTGTAAGGTTTACAAGAATATCAGATTGAAATGGTACCAGGGATGTGTAAGGCTCGATCCTGCCCATCAAGTCAAATCCTGCGTTACAAAAGGCTGAGACTGAATGAAATATACCAAACCATATCGATTCCCACAAACCGAACTCCCCGTAAAATCTTGAACTTAGCATAACAGCTCCAAGAGCTTCAAACATCAGAGTCCCGATCAGGATGTGCTTTACAAGTCTGACTACACCGCTTATTTGCATGGAATTAACAGCCTCCATGAGAAAAGATCTCTCTCTTAAGCCTATACGTTTACCCAGAACCATGGAGAACAATATGGCAATAGTCATAAATCCCAAGCCACCTGTTTGTATCAAGATAAGTATTATAAGCTGTCCGAAAAATGTGAACTGGCTCCATGTATCAAAGACTACCAGTCCAGTGACACATGTAGCAGAAGTAGCTGTAAACAGTGCATCCAGGAAATGGATAGAGTCTCCGGATTTATTTGATATTGGCAGCATCAATAAAAGTGTTCCACTTAATATGATCACTATAAATCCGACTGCCAATGTTTGTTTAGCTCCAAGTCTTATACCTTTAAGCATTATTATCACTTTCCTTAAGTAGTTGTCTGATAGAATCCATCATTGTCATAGTCGTTACTATCTTTGTTACTCCAGCTTCCCTGAAAATCTCCAGATTCAAATTATTGTTGCATCTTGCTATGGTAGTGATTCCAGCTTTCGTATGCTTCGCCTTAACACACAGCATCAAGTTGTCTGCGTCATTGTCAGAAATTGCTACTATTGCTTTGCACCCTCTTAACTCATAGTCCTCATAATCATTGGCAAATACCAGGCTTTTATCATTAACATCTACCGTTTCCAAAAGCGTCGAAACATCAGTATCGCCTTTATAAACAAGGATCGATTGAGTTTCATCCTTATTGGCAACTTTTATGACCTTGTCACTGGCTAAAAAGGTATCAAGCCTGTCCATGAGTAAGTAGCCTCCAGCCATGAGTAGTAGCATGATAATTGTCAGTATCAATTCCACTATGATCACCTGCCTTCCTTAATTTGATCATATTGCGAATTGTATTAATATAGTGCTTATTTCTGTAAAATGCCGTTAATTTTTTGTTAAGACAAAAAAAGATCTGAAGTTTACCCTCAGATCTCAACCTTTATACTGTTTTGTATTATTTTTAGTTCCCTGCTTCGCTCTGCATCCTTAAAAACTTTGCAACTGATGCTTCCACAGCATCTATAACTATTCCACTCAGCCCTGATTTCTCCAGGGCAGCAACTCCTTCTATGGTTGTACCGCCAGGTGAGCATACCTCGTCTCTTAGCTTGGCCGGATGCTTATCTGTTTTACTGACCATTGCGGCAGAGCCCTCTACAGTAGCAGCTGCAAATCTGTATGCGTCTTTAGTCGGTACGCCAAGCTTGATCCCCGCTTGAGCCATGGCTTCGATAAACATGTACACAAAGGCTGGTCCTGAACCGGTAAGAGTTCCGACAGCAGCCATAAGCTCCTCCCTTATCTCGATACCTTCCCCAAAGCTGTTGAAGAGGCTAAAAACCAAATCCTTATCAGTGTCGTCCATATTATCCGAAAAGCTTATTCCTGCAATTCCCTTTCCCACCAAAGCGGGAGTGTTGGGAATTGATTTTGCTATCTTTACATGTTGGTTGTCTATGAGTTTTTCCAGCTTTGATATGCTATATGCCGGCGCTATTCCAAGAACTATGGCTCCATCCTTGATCTTATCCTTTATCTCCGATATAGCACCTTCGTAAACTATCGGCTTAACTGCAAGGATAATAAAGTCAGCTTCCCTTGCCACATCTGCATTGCTCTCTGAGATTGCAATGCCATACTTCTCCTTCAGCTCTTCCATCCTGGATACAGTCTTTGTATGAACTATCACCTTCTCCGGATTGATCCATCCTGATGATAAAGCACCGGAAAGCATAGCCTCACCCATATTACCGCATCCAATAAATCCCAGAATCATTAAATCAGCCTCCCCAATTATTGCTTTGATCAGTCTAATGTTTCTATCTCTTCATGATACTCCTGCAGGGATTTCTTGACATTCTCAGAGAAATCGTTGCCTATATAAGCCTCTATACCCTTTGCACTGGCTCTTGCTGCAGGCATTACTGTTATATAAGGTATTTTATTCTTGATCGCTATCTTCCTGATATAGGAATCATCCATAGAGCTTAGCTTGCCTATGGGAGTATTGATTATCAGGTCTATCTTCCCGTTCATCATATCGTCGGTTATATTAGGCCTGCCCTCGTATACCTTCTTGACCTTCTCACAGGGGATCTTATTTTCTCTGAGGAAATTTGCTGTACCTTCTGTAGCCTTTATCTTAAATCCAATTGCAAAGAATCTTCTGGCTGCCTCACCGGTAGATAGGGAATTACCCGGATTGTCCGGT
>DAIPJA010000180.1:0-4143 GCA_036770525.1 Gudongella sp.
TGAACGACCCATCTCGGCAAGAACAAGATTGCTTGTTGAAGAATCTCCAGGTACTACCAGCAAATACTTTACCCCTAAAGCTTTTATGACCCTTTCTGTCAGCTCAGGTATGCCCTTTATGGAATTGTAAGCTTCATCCAAACTCTCCAATAGCTCCAGACCCGAGTCTGTAACATACATACCCATATTGTCTGAGTTTAATAACCTAAGACCTTTCATAATATCCAGTTCTGACCTGGCTATCCTTTCAGATAAGCCAAGCTCAGCAGCCAGAGTTCTCCTGCCAACCGGCTGTCTGAAGGCAACTGTCTTAAGGATAAGATATCTCCTTTCGAGGATGTCTATTGCCTCAGGTGCTATTAATGACAATCTATTCAGGAATTCTATAGTACCACCTCCTAGCACATGGACTATTTACGTCCCAGCTATTATGTATTTGTCCCACTATGGGTAAAAAAATATAGCTCACTTATATTATAGTACAGGGTTGGCTTATTTGCAAGGCCAACCCCAATTAATATCTTCTTCTGAGTGTCGATGATGGAATATTTAGCTCATCTCTGTATTTTGCGACTGTTCTTCTGGATATCTCGACGCCTTTCTTTTCGAGGATCTCAGATATTTGCTGGTCACTTAGAGGTTTTTTGGGATCTTCACCAGCCACCATGGATCTAATAATCGATTTCACACATGTAGCGGATACGTCCCCGTCACTGCCTGATAGTCCTGTGGTGAAGAAATATTTAAGTTCAAATACTCCTCTTGGAGTTTGTACATATTTCCCGTTAGTCGCCCGTGAAATTGTAGATTCATGCATCTTTACGTCCTCTGCGACTTCCTTCAAAGTCATCGGCACGAGAACCTTTTCCCCATGCCTGAAAAATTCTCTTTGTCTGCTAAGGATCGATTCAATTACTTTATAAAGTGTTTGCCTTCTCTGTTCAATGCTCTTGATTATCCAAAGGGCTGAATTGAACTTTTCCTGTAGAAATTCAGAGGTTTTTTCATCGGTTGTATTTATTATAAGATTTTTGTAATACTCATTAATGTTAAGCCTAGGTCCGGAAATGTCGTTAATGGTTATAATTAACTCCCCATCGATCTCTTCGATAGATGCATCAGGTACGATATACCTGATATCCTCACCATCGCTTCTGAAGGTTCTTCCTGGTTTTGGCTCGAGCGACTTGACCCAGTCTGCATATTCCTGTGCATCCTCAATTGTTATACCCAAATCCTTCGATATCTTTGCCAGCTTATTGGAAGCAATATCTTCCAGGTAATTCATGATGATATTTTTAAGTATCTGATCTTTAGTATCTTTCACCTGCAGCAGCAAGCATTCTTTAAGGTCCCTTGCTCCAACCCCGGTTGGTTCAAAGCTTTGGATCACTGAAAGCATAAGCTCGACCTCTTCAATAGAGACGCAAAGCTGAGCGGCAATATCCTCAGCAGTTGATGAAAAATAACCGTTGCAGTCTATATTGTTTATGATGTAATCGGCTATTCTATACTCTCTTGAGCCTATGCTTATCATGTTAAGCTGCTCAGTAAGATGATCCCTTAGGGTAGGCGAATAGCTGATGTAATTATCCATGGAGTACTCATTTCTGGATCTGTCGATTTCACTTTTGTAGCTTATATCATCGAAGCTTTCAAGAAACTCCTTCAAATCAACGTCCTTATCTTCCTTCAGGCTTTCTATCGTTTGGGAGTCTACGTCGCTTCTCTCCATTTCGAGCATAGGATTTTCCTCCAGCTCCTTTGAAAGATAATCCCGAAGCTCCAGGCTTGTATATTGGAGCAGCTGAATAGCCTGCCTGAGTTCTGGAGTCATTACCAACTTCTGGCTTTGCTCTAACGTTAAATCATAATTTAGCCTCATAATGCTCCCCCCTCCTGAAAGACTGCATGTATATTATATCAAATCAGGGTGGGGTAAACAATTGTTTATGCAATTTTCATACCTATTTTAGTGTAAATCGAAAAAAATGAAAAAATAAAATCGGGGAATATCCGTTTCATGACATTTCCCCGATTTATCTTAGTTTAGCAGTCTTCAGCCTGTCCTACTGAATATCCTGCTTTAGAGAGTACACCAAGTGCTTCGCTTATCTTTGTTTCATTAACCATTACTATTGGTCCTGTGCATCCCATTCCGGACTCTGCATAGATTCCACTTGACCACAGAACCTGGACTGCATCCTCAAGCTCCATAATATCGATTCCGTCGATAGTGCCTGTTACAGGCTCTTTCTCAGGAGCTTTAGCTTCAGCTTTGGATTCTTCTTTTTTCACTTCTTTCGTAAGTGATGAAAGAAGCTCTTTAAGACCAGCCTTATTGGCTGCCTCGAATTCTTTCTTTGCAACTGCTAATACATCTCCCTGTACCAGCTCGGCAGCATATGAAATTGCGTTTGCAATTACTGGAGCGCCTGATGCTCTTGACAGTATCATTATAAGTCTGTCGTAGTTTTCACCTATACCAGGACCATATCCGTAGCCTTGAGATTCGTAGCTGCCACCTGTTGTAAAGGATGAAAATACCTTCATCATAATATTACCCGTCAAGGTATCTGTTATCATTACATCCGGAGTTCCCGCAAGGAGGTCATTCCCTCTCATTACAGCTCCTCCGTCTGCTCTTGAGGATTCAGTGAAGTTTACTGTATAACCCTTCACAGCCAGCTCCTTGAAAGCCCTTTCCACCTGTCTGGCTCCGTCAACATTGAGTATGCCGACCGTAGGATTCTTTATACCAATTGCTTTGGCAGTTATAACGCCATAGATACCATTCTTTACCATAGCCTCTACTCTATGCGCTGAGGATGTACCGGTAGTCGTAGCGATGATCATTTCCCGACCTTTACCCGGGGTCACGACTCTTCCGACAGTCGATACTCCTATGGGGAAGCTGTAATGAAGAGTAACACAAGCATCAAGCTCCTTGGAGTCAAGCATTCTCTCCATCTCTTCATAACCTTGGTCCTCATTTTCCACAACTACCTGGGTCAGAGTAGAATCAACCTTTGGTCCAATCAGTACCACTTCGATATGAGATGCTCTCTTTTGTGCCATTTCAGCACCCTTGATCATGTTTTCGATTCCCAGTTCACTGCCAAGGGTAGTCAAACCTACTCGGACCTTCTTACCGAAGCTGCCTGTTTCCATTGCATCTGCGATCTCACTAAAGATGCTGCCTATCATTGTTTTTATATTATCTGTTGCCATATCGTCACCTCTATCCTTGCAGAAGGTGTGAAGCAAAATCTCTCATGGCCTCTGCCACAAGGCTTCTTACCTCATCCTGGGATACACCCTTGCTTTCCTCCACGATTCCTTGGTTTTTCTCCATTACTATTGAAACACCGTCGAACAGATTTGTCATTCTGCCCAGGAAAAGACTTCCTTTACCAACTATCATTACTCTTTTAATGTTGCCCTTTTCAAGTTCTTCCTTAGCAAAGCCTACATAAGGAACCCCTGAAGGTATGTGACCTTGAGTTGGAGCCCAGCCTTCCATACCGTGCTTGATAATAAAGTCATTGATGTCATTCCTGTCCAGCTCGCCCCTCTTAACTCCCAAGGCAGCGATCATTTTATAGTTTGCATTTGGAACATCGCCTGCTCCAGCCGGTTTTGTTACATCAGGATTCTGCATTTCAACTGAGTACTTATCTATATCAGTTATCTTGAGATCCCCTCTGTCCAGCGGTTCAGTTACGAGAGAAGTTATGACTGCCTGCGGTGATGATCCTGTTCCAACTGTATGTCTTCCAACCAGATCTGTTCTCAAAACAGGGCTGACACCATCGTTTTCACTGACAAGAACTGCAAAGCCCCCGATTACATCCTCGAGAACAGGCAGACCTTTCTTGACATGATCTTTTCCGTTCATACCCAGCTTAGCTGTTGAGCCACCAGAGACTATAAGAACGTTCTTGAAGGTTCCTGCTTTAACTAATGACGCTGCTGATATCATCGCATGAGTTGGTGCTGCACAGAAGCCTCTTACGTCTGATCCTGAAGCATTTACCAAACCTGCAACCTCAGCTATGGCCTTTGCGAAATTGCCTCCTCCACGCTGATTCATATCTCCGCATGCTTCCTCTGAGCATTCCAATACATATTCTATCTCAGCAG
>DAIPJA010000181.1:0-4134 GCA_036770525.1 Gudongella sp.
GGCCTGCATGTCCTTAAGGATATAAGTGAAACCATAAATGACGGTGAAGTAGTCGTTATAATAGGTCCCAGCGGCTCAGGCAAGAGCACCTTCCTTAGATGCCTGAACCTGCTTGAGGAGCCAACGAGTGGAGAGATACTCCTTGATGGAGTCAATATCACTGATAAAAGCAATGATATAAACAAGCAGCGAGAAAAGATGGGAATGGTATTCCAGCAATTCAATTTGTTTCCACACAAGACTGTTATGGAGAATATCACCCTTGCTCCGATCCAGGTAAAGGGTATGTCCAAAGCCGATGCCGAGGAGATCGGATGGAGGCTTCTAAAAAGAATTGGGCTTGAGGAAAAGGCAGATGCCTACCCAAACCAGCTTTCAGGTGGTCAAAAACAACGTATTGCCATAATAAGAGCCTTGGCAATGAATCCCGAGGTCATGCTTTTCGATGAACCTACATCTGCACTGGACCCAGAAATGGTCGGGGAGGTCCTTGAGGTAATGAAGGAGCTTGCCCGCGAGGGAATGACAATGGTTGTAGTCACTCATGAGATGGGCTTTGCTAAAGAGGTTGGCGACAGGGTGATCTTCATGGATGAAGGTGTCATGCTTGAACAGGGCACACCCAAGGAACTTTTTAATGATCCCAAAAATCCTAGAACTCAGGACTTTTTGAGAAAGATTTTAGTGTGATTCATCTTAGCTTAATGATATATTTGTCATCCCGACCGAAGTGGAGGGATCTGGATACATGTGATAGGCGTTATGCGTTAAGCGATAGGGGAGACTAAAAGGAAGAGAAACAGCTATTAGTAGGTAGTAGATAGTAGGTTGCAAAACCTTAGATTCTTTGTTGCTTTCAGGATTACACATCACATTCTGTCATCCTGAACGTAGTGAAGGATCTTTTCTTTTCCTGATTTCGTAGTGTCAAAAATAGAAATACTCAAAATCTAAGATTTTGAATTATTGGATGGGTATCCATTGTCAATCGTAAATTGTCAATTGTTATAACGCATATCGCTTATCGCTTAACGCACAACCCCTTTCCAACTCTTCCAACATTCCAACTTACCCCTTCCCCCTACCCCTTACCCCTGGCGTTTTCCCGACCCTTATAGTATAATATCCTTGAATATTGCAGGTTTGGAGGAAATTTAATGCTTTACGCAATGCTGGCGTTTTCGATATTGGCTGGGATCGACAAGCTGCTTAACAACAAATATGGTTTGGGAGTCAAATTCGACGAAGGATTTAAAGCAATGGGAGGACTTGCTCTCACTATTATCGGCATCTACAGCCTATCACCGATAATAGCATCTGCTGCAACACCTATACTACTGCCGCTGTCAAAGCTTCTTCATACCGACCCGTCGGTATTTATCGGGAGCATTCTTGCCACTGATCTGGGAGCGTATAATACAAGTCTGGAGATCGCCAGGAGCGAAAGTATGGTGGCGTTCAACGGCGTTATACTTGCATCGACTCTGGGAGCTACGATTTCCTTTACGGTGCCTGTCGCAACTAACCTTATATCCGCAAAGGACTTCGGATATTTCGCAAAAGGGATCCTTGCCGGTATAGTTACTGTACCAGTCGGTATGGTGATTGCAGGCTTTATGCTTAAAATCTCTGCTTTTGAGGTCATTTTGAATCTACTTCCGGTCATAGTGTTTTCAGCACTTATAGCATATGGATTAATAAGGTTCCAGGATAAGATGGTATCTGTTTTTAGCATCGTTGGAAAGCTGGTTTTAAGCCTGAGCACATTTGGCCTTCTCATTAGTATCTACAGCTATTCAACAGGGCACGTTATAGTAAAGGGAATGCTGCCATTGGAGGAAGCTGTAATGCTTGTATTCACTATTGCAGTCGTGCTGTCAGGTGCGTACCCTATGCTTTACTTTCTGCAAAGAAGATTGACCAGAGTACTTAAGAGAGCATCAACAAGATTTGGACTTGACGAATTCTCCATACTTGGACTTTTCTCATCACTTGCAAGCTGCCTGCCAATGATGGGTGTCTATCATGAAATGAACTGGAAAGGTAAAATGCTGAATGCTGCATTTTCTGTCAGTGGTTCATTTGTCCTCGGAGGTCAGCTGGGCTATGTATCTTCGGTGTCCCCATCCTCAGTCAATGCTTTTATCGTATCTAAGATCATTGCAGGGATCTCCGGCATGGCAGTTGCAGGATTATTGATCAAACAGGAATCTAATAAAGGAGGCGTTAGAGAATATGACAATTAACAGACTTGAAGCACTTAGAAACCTAATGAAGGAAAGAGGACTGGATGCCTATATAGAACCTACATCAGATCCTCACCAATCTGAATATGTCGCAGATCATTACAAGGGGAGAGCCTACCTGACAGGTTTCACGGGATCAGCAGGGATTGCAGTTGTGACAATGGACGAAGCTATACTTTGGACTGATGGAAGATACTTTATTCAAGCGGAGAACCAGATCAGGGATACCGGATTTGTGCTCTATAAAATGAACACTCCCGGTTATCCAACCTATAAACAATGGTTACTGGAAAAACTAAATAAAGGTGCTACTATTGGCTTGAATGGAAAGATAGTATCCCAGGGATTTGTGGAATCGGTGTTGGATGACTTGGATAAGATCGAACCAATGATTTATGATGGAGAGGACCTGGTAGGAATTATTTGGGAGAACAGACCAGAGCTTTCCAAAAATAAACTTATGTGTCTTGATGTGAAGTATGCCGGTGAGTCCGCAAGTGATAAACTGACTCAAATAAGAGAAGAAATGAAGGACCTTGGAGCGGATTATTTCTTGTTGGGCAGCCTTGATGACATAGCATGGCTTTACAACATACGAGGCGGGGATGTAAAGTGCAATCCTGTGGTAATGTCATATGCCCTTATATCTCATGATACTGCAATATTGTATCTTGATATGGATAAGCTGAGTGATGAAGCTGCGGTGCTTCTTGGAGAGCAGGGAATAAAATGCAGGCAATATGATTTGGTTGCTGAGGATCTATCCTCGATCAACAAAGACAGGTCCATTGTTCTGGATAAAGAGAGGATAAACAGGTGGCTTTTCAGTTCAATACCTGAAGATTGTACGATAATTGAAAAACCGAATCTTACAACTCTACCTAAAGGGGTCAAAAACAAGACCGAGATTGAAAACCAGAGATTGGCATATATAAAGGATGGAGTAGCGTTAACTAAATTCTTCCACTGGCTTCACGACAATCTCGGTAAAATAGAGATAACTGAGATGTATGCTTCAGATCAGCTTCTCCAATTCAGAGAAGGGATGGAGGATTTTATTGAACCGAGTTTTGAAACAATAGCTGCATACGGACCCAATGCTGCCATGATGCATTATTCAGCTACAGAGGACAACAACGCTGTCCTGGGGAAAAGTGGTCTTTTCCTTCTGGATTCAGGCGGACAATACCTAAACGGGACAACTGACATAACAAGGACTATTGCATTAGGAGACCTTAACCCAGAGGAGAAAAGAGATTTCACTCTTGTCCTCAAGGGTCATATAAATCTTATTTCTGCAAGGTTTTTACAAGGAAGCTCGGGTCATGAGCTGGATGTTCTTGCAAGGCATCCCCTATGGATGGAGGGAGAGGATTATAAATCCGGAACAGGCCACGGTGTGGGCTATTTGCTCAATGTACATGAAGGGCCTCACAGGATAGCATCCATGCCAAATAGTGTAGCTCTTGAGCCAGGTATGGTAGTGACGATCGAGCCAGGCATATATAAGGAAGGAAAGCATGGGATACGAACAGAGAATGTAGTTGTGGTTAAAGAAGATATTCAAACAGATTCAGGTCAGTTCTACAGCTTTGATATGCTTTCATGGTGCTATATAGATACTTCGTGTGTCGATAAGGAACTATTGACCCCGAATGAAGTGGAATGGTTGAACAACTATAACAACAATGTTTATGAGAAGCTGAGCCCGCATTTAGATGAAGATGTAAAAGCTTGGTTAAGAGTGAAGACAAGAGAGATATAGAGGACTAAGCAAGATCATTTGATGATTTGAAATATGAAGCTTTTATTAACATAAATTGGAGGTTAGATAGTTTTTCGGACCGCTCTCGGCCGCTTGGCCAGGAAATGTCCTCAAAACTACTAG